>CALHKJ010000330.1 GCA_938033975.1 uncultured Saprospiraceae bacterium
GGATTAGGAATTACACTTAATTTTAGATTTGATTTAGCAGCAAGCTGTTTACAAAGCTTTAGTCCAATTCCTGTTCCTTCTACATTTTTTCTTATTGAAATAACTTTTTCTGATTCTACAACAAGTTTATTCTTTAGACCAATACCTTGGTCCCTCACTATAAATTCTTTTGTACCATTTTTATCCACTAAGTTATATTCAATCGATCCCCCATCATAGGAAAACTTAATCGCGTTGCTAATCAAATTTCTGATGATAGCTTGTACTATTGTAACATCAGCATAGACAATACTAGTGTCAGCAATATTATTAATAATGATCAGCTGCTTTTGGTTTATAGAATCTTCATATAATTCTGTGATTTTATTAACCTCAAGATGGAGTGAAACCTTTTCTATTTTATTCTCGGTCAACTTCGATTCTTTTGTTGCCCATAATAGAAGATTGTTGAGATTATCATTTAGTGCACCTAGTTTGACATCCGTTTTTTGGGCCAATGCATCTAATTCATCCAATCGGTCATTCTTTGTCAGAAACTTTACTTTTGATGAGAGATTTGTAAGACTAGAAATTGGATTTCTTAGATCGTGTGCCAAAATTGCAAACAACATGTTTTTAGAATTGTTTGATTCTGTTAGTTCTTTTGTTCTTGTTTTGACTTCTTGTTCCAATTTCACATTTCTATCACTCAGAATTTTAAAATATTTCTTTATGCTCCACCTTGTGATTAATATCACACTGCCTATTATCAATAAGTAAAACAACCAAGTTTTTCTAAATGGCTTAATTACATTTAATTGTAGTCTTAAAATATTAGAAGTAAAAGATGGTTTATTTAAATCGGATATGATTTCAATTTCATACTTACCATATGGTAATCTGTTTAGCTTTAAAATATTAGAGTTTTGAGTTCTCCACTTTTTAAATAATTTAGGAATGCGGTAGCTAAATTGTCTACGTTCAGATTCAAGATAATAATTGGTAGATAATTCTATTTCTAATGATAGATCTTGTTGAAGAAAATCAATAGAATTTAATTCTACCATATCAAAATATATATTTTCAATTTTTCCATCGGTTTTAGTTTTTAAAGCATCAATTATTCTAAGATTTATATTTCTTTCATTGCTTGTAATAGAAATGCTGTCTGGGTTAAAGAAATTATAACCATTTAAACCTCCAAAGTAAATTTCATTTTTTTCTTCGTCTAGAAAGAAGCTATGTCTATTGAATTCTGAATCGCTTAATCCATCAATTTCAGTAAAAACTAAAATTCTATTGGTGTTTTTATCAAAGCAATTAAGATATCGATTTGTTGAAATCCAAAGTCTATTTGAATTGTCTTCAATTATAGCATGTACATCATTGTTGGATAAGCCATTACTTGTATTATATATTTGTATTGAGTCAGTAGTTAATTCCCATCTCACCAATCCTCCTTTATTAGTTCCTAGCCAAACCACTGTAGAATCTACTTTATCCTCATGCATGAATTGAATGACAAAAGAGTTCTGGTCTTTAAAAATATTGTGAATTCTGAATTCTGAATTTACCTCATCATATCTCAACACTCCTTGAGTCATTGCAAACCATATTTCACCATTTTTTTCAATGATGTGATTTGAGGATATACTTTCACCTAATATGGTATCCACTCTCAGCTTTTGTATTTCCATTTGTTCCTCATCAATAACGATTGGGCCTAAGGTAGAACTTGCATACATCTTTAAACTTGATGAAGATCTAAGAAAGTTGTTTGCTAAACCTGGATGTTCTAAAGGAAAATAAACTACTTTTTTGTTTTCAAAATCAATTTTTCTTATACCATCTGGTATAAGACCAAATGACCAAATGTGGTTTTCATTTATGGGATCTTGATAATGTCCATAAGCCATATACCCTAAATCAAGGTTTTTTAAAAATCCAAGTTCATTTTTACCTGATTTATCAATTATAATTTCATGATTATAAACCTTATGAAATAATAAATTTTTACTTACGAAAATTCCTCTTACCGAGTTTTTTTGAACCTCATCAAAAGCTAACTTTTGGAAAATTTGTTTTTTGTTATTATATATAAATATACCAAGATTAGTGGCGGCATAACCTAGACCGGTTTTACTTGTAAAAAATTCATTAACAAGTTTTGCTTTAGCAGGATTTACTTTTGTATAGTCATTCTTTCCTTTAATAATAAAGAGTTCACCATTTATCAATAGTTGGTTCTCATCGAATTTTTCAAGTTTATTATAAATATCAAATTTATTATAAATATCTGATCTGTATTTAATGTCATTTTTGTCAAATGTGACTAAGTGATCTAAACGATTCTGATTGAATTCTTTTATTTTAACCTTATCATCAATTACACTAATTAAAAAGATTTTCCCAGAACTTGAGCTCACCAAAGTTTCATCATCAAGATGAATTTGTGAATCTGATTGGTGTAAAATTTTCCCACCAGAGTTTTTTGTTACAAGAACGTCATTTTCAAGAAAGATAATTTCACTTTTTGAATTGATGGTTATCACATTTTGTAAATCTTCAACTTTGGTAAAGTATTCCAATTTATCTGTGAAAGAATAAATTATGTTTTCTTTTGTACAAAGAAAAAGTTTATCATTTTGATAAATCAATTTTACTACATCCTCTGATTTTATTTGATCAGATCCAATATAATCTTGAAATTCTATTACCTCATCTGTAAGAGCATTTACAATTTTGATTTCGGTGTCAAGACAATATATGTTCCAAAATTTGGAGTTTTCTTGCTCTGTTGATACCCCTTGGAAAGTCCATATATTCCCAAGACGATCCTTCCATAATTTGACAATGATATCCGATCCTACTCCTCGTTCTTTATCTACATTGATATCTGATAAAGAATACCCATTATATTTTTGTAAAGTCTCAAAAGAACTTATCCAAAGATTACCAAAGTCATCCTCAACAATATGTAGTATAAGTTCGCTATTTAAACCATCTTCTGATCCAATATGTCCAATATGAACATCTGATTGAGCATGTATCAAATTGATAGATAAACCTAATAGAATTAATAACCATATTTTGCTTATCAATAAATTCATTATAGTGGCTGATAAATTAAAGCAAAGATGTATTACAAGTATTTGATTTAAAGCCATGCGGGTCTTAAAATGCATTAAGATGCATGAATTTGTCCACTAATATATTCTAAGAAAGCAATTACTTGAAAATTTATAAGTATTTGCGCTTGACGCAGAATTGATTATTTTGCAGAATAAGCAATTTTATGATGCCACTATTTATCAAACCTGTCTTTACCAATGACGCAGTAGTTTTTGGAATATTAATGATAATCCTTGCTGCCATTTTCTACACCTCACATTTAGAATCGAAGGGTTGGAAAAAGTTCTACACATTCGTTCCTTCATTGCTACTTTGTTATTTTATTCCAGCTATTTTCAATTGGCCCTTAAATCTAATTGCACCGCACTGGTTTGATGGTGACGGCTTGATGCAACTTTTAAGTAACAACAACCTCACTCTACCAAATGGCTTATCTTATGATGCAACTATTGCTTGGCTGACTGAAAATGGTATTACCAAGGAAATGTATGAGCCTGTCACCAGACATTCTAGTTTATACTATGTTGCCTCCAGATATTTACTACCAGCAAGTTTGATTCTTTTGTGCTTAGGTATTGACCTCAAAGCAGTTTTTAATCTTGGTTCGAAAGCATTGATTATGTTTTTTGCAGCTTCAATAGGAATCATTATTGGTGGACCGATTGCCTTACTTATCATTTCGAATTTTTTCCCAGATTTAATAGGTGGCGTTACTCCTGATCAACTTTGGAGAGGATTAAGTACCGTTGCTGGAAGTTGGATTGGTGGAGGCGCCAATCAAGCCGCTATGAAGGAAATCTATGATGTTGCAGATAATCTGTTTGGGACTATGATTGTGGTTGATGTAGTGGTTGCAAATATTTGGATGGGATTTCTATTGTATGGTGCAAGTAGATCTGATAAAGTTGATAAGTTATTAAAAGCTGACAACTCATCCATTACGGCATTGAAGGAATCAGTATCAAATTACAGAGCAAGTGTTTCTGAGATGCCAACTGTGACCAAGATGTTTGTTTTAGGTGCTATTGCTTTTGGAGGTGTCGCTCTTTCGCATTGGGGTAGTGATGTAATTGTTCCAATTATGAAAGCATCAAAAGAAACACTTTCAAGTTTAAGATTAGATAGTTTGATGTCTGGCTTCTTCTGGCTTATAGTGATTTCTACTACGGTCGGTGTTGTAGCATCCTTTACGAAAGCAAGAAAACTAGAAGGAATTGGTGCATCAAGATGGGGCAGCATCTTCATATATATTTTGGTTGCTACCATTGGAATGAAAATGAACTTAGGCGACGTATTTGACAATTTGGGCTTGTTTGCTGTGGGCATAACTTGGATGTCTGTGCACGTAATAATCTTGCTCTTTGTCGCTTGGTTGATTAAAGCGCCATTCTTTTTTGTGGCAGTTGGAAGCCAAGCCAATGTAGGTGGAGCTGCTTCAGCACCTATTGTTGCCTCCGCATTTGACTCTTCTTTAGCCCCAGTTGGGGTCCTTATGGCCGTATTAGGCTATGCTTTGGGTACCTATGGTGCCATTATATGTGCTACTTTAATGCAATATGTGGCTACTGGTTAGAGCTAAAACAAGACATTATAGCTTTATTTAATGTTTTTGCTTTTATAGGGCTTTGAGACGGAACTTATTGATTATCAAAGGGTTTATATGCACTAATAGCTGATTTTAGCGCATATTTTTTATCTTTGCGTTCCTTTAAAGCTGCTAAAGCAATTATATGAGTAAAAAGAGAATACTCTTTATCACACAAGAAATGAATCCTTATACGACCATTTCAGAAATTTCTGAAAAGGTCAGAGCTCTAGCTCCTCATGTTCAGGGAGGCGATATTGAGATCAGGGTTTTGATGCCGAAGTATGGTATTATCAATGAAAGAAGGCATAGACTTCATGAGGTTGTAAGACTATCGGGAATGAATATCATTGTTGATGATGATGATTTCCCTCTAATCATAAAAGTTGCTTCTTTACCAGGAGCAAGACTTCAAGTATACTTTTTAGACAATGAAGAATTCTTTAAAAGAAAGTTTGTCTTTAATAACAAAGAAGAAAAGCCTTTTGAAGACAACCAAGATAGAATGGTTTTCTTCTGTAAAGGAGTTATTGAAACAGTAAAGAAATTTGGATGGTCTCCAGACGTTGTTCATTGCAATGGATGGTTTACGGCACTAGTTCCTTTATTTTTGAAAAAAGTATACACACACGATCCTGTTTTTGAAAATTCGAAAATTGTTTTTTCAATGTTTAAGGATGAATACTCACAACATTTTACTGATAGATTCTTTGATATCGCAAAAATCAATGAATTAGAAGATGAAGACTTGGCTCCATTTAAAGATGGTGACAAAGTGCTTCTAAACCAAGGTGCTCTAGCTTATTCAGATGCCATCATCAAAGACAGTGAAGAACTGTCTGATGGAGAACAAAAGGCATGGGCTGACTCTGATAAACCAAAATTGGATTTCTTTGTTGATGACGACTACAAGAAGGAAAGTTTGAAATTCTTTAATGAACTATTGGGATAATATTTTTTCCAGTTCTGAGTTATATCTGAACAAATAATTTTATGAGATTACTGTTTTTATTTGCCACAACTTTATTATTCATCGCGGCGTGTAACGATCCAGGAACCATTGGTATTGGTTTGTTAGGAAATGAGGAGTTAGAAATTGGATTCACTGATACGGTGTTGGTAAAAGCAAAGGTGGTTCCTGATGATAGCACTTTTATAAATTCTGCAATTTCTGTCCATTCTATTGGTCAACTTGACGAACCAGTTTTTGGAAAAACTACAAGTCAGCTTTTTACAGATATTAGAATTGCTGCATTTACATTTCCAAACTTTAGTGTTGCTACATTGGATTCTGTAGTGATGAGAATTCCACTTGATTCGCTTACTATTTATGGCGATCCGACGGCAGTTCATCATGTAGAAGTATTCCAACTTACGGAAGAGTTTGCTGTTGGCAAAGAAGCTTTAGGTGATGAATTGGACTCTACTTCTGAATTAGAATATGGTGACCTACTAGGAGAAACAATGTTTGTTGCAAATTATTTTGATACTGTTATGGTTGACAAACATGCAGAAGAAGATAGCTTGCTTTTGCCACATCTTAGGGTTAGACTAGATGATGAATTTGGCGAACAATTTATGGGGCTTGTAATTACTGACTTGGAAGATAATTCGTTTAATGAATTGGCGAAAGGGTTATTAATTAGAGACACTCCTACCAAGGATAATTTACTTGCACTTAATTTTGGAGGCCCATTGGGCGTAGGTGCTTTGGATTTTTATTATACTGATACTACTACTACCAGAATCTATACTGCTAGAATTGGTGTTGATCGTTTTCTTAATGTGAAGAAGGAACAAGAAGGTTCAGAAGTAGAAGCAGCGTTTAATAATTCAAATGATGATCAAGAATTTTTATACCTAGAACCATATGCAGGAGCAAATGTTGAATTTGATATTTCTGGTATAGCACAATTCGATGATAAAATAATCAACAACGTACAACTTGAGATAACCTTAGCAGAGTTTTCTGATTATAATTATAACACCTACCCTGCTGTTCCTAGTGTTACTTTATCCTACCGAGATGAAAATAATGATCTTGTTTTAATAAGTGATATTTCACCTACAAATGATTCCGGATTTGATCAGCAGCTTAGTATAACTCAAATTGAATCTGTGTTTGGAGGAGTCTTATCAGAAAATAGTGATGGAGATATGATTTACACCATGGATATTTCTAATCATGCGATTGATCTTCTAAATGGTGATTTAGGTAATAACAACTACAAAGTATACATGAAGTCGTTTTTCGAAAACGAAGATCCAAATAGATCCATTATCCATGGAAATGGGCCAGCTGGTAAAGGCCCCAAATTAAAACTGGTTGTCACGGAACCATAATAAAAGAATATGTGCGGTATTGTTGCTTACATTGGCAAGAAGGAAGCTTATCCTCTCATTGTTGATGGTTTAAGAAAAATGGAATATAGAGGATATGATAGTGCAGGAGTTGCACTCCTTGATCAAGAATTATCCATTTACAAAAAGAAAGGAAAAGTACAAGACTTAGAAAACTTTGTACTCAATAGTAAGATCAAACCTACAGGTACGATCGGAATGGGCCACACAAGGTGGGCTACCCATGGAGAACCAAGTGATAGAAATTCACATCCTCACACATCTGGCAATGGAGACCTTGCACTCATACACAATGGTATTATAGAAAACTATGCTACTTTAAAAGATGCACTAATAGAATTGGGGCACACTTTTAAAAGTGACACTGATACCGAAGTACTTGTCCATTTAATAGAAGAGATTCAAAAGAAGTATGATCTTCCTATTGAAGAAGCAGTTAAGAAGTCTTTAGAAAAAGTGGTTGGAGCTTATGCCATTGTAGTGATGGATAAAAAGAATCCTGATTTAATAATTGGAGCAAGAAATTCAAGTCCATTGGTTTTTGGTTTGGGTGAAGATGAATTTTTTCTTGCATCTGATGCTTCACCAATTATCAAGTATACTAATAAGGTAATCTATCTAGAAGATGAAGATGTAATCAGTATACATAGAAATGGAGAATACAAAATCAGTAATCTTCAAAACAAAACCAACAACCACCAAATTAAAGAACTAGATCTTAAGTTGGAGGAATTGGAAAAGGGTGGCTTTGATCACTTCATGCTCAAAGAAATTTATCAGCAACCTGCTACTATTGAGCAGAGTATGAAAGGTAGATTAAATGCATCTGAAGGTTGGGCGATTTTGGGAGGAATGAGTCAGCATATCAATAGAATTTCAAAATCAAAAAGAATCATTATGATGGCCTGTGGGACGTCATGGCATTCAGCATTGATTGGAGAATATCTATTTGAAGAAATAGCAAGAATACCTGTTGAGGTAGAATATGCCTCAGAGTTTAGATATAGGAATCCGATTATTTACGAAGATGATTTTATTATTGCACTTTCTCAATCTGGAGAAACAGCAGATACTTTGGCGGCCATTGAAATTGCAAAAGAAAAAGGAGCCTTTGTTTATGGTATTGTAAATGTTGTTGGATCTTCGATTGCGAGAATCACAGATTCAGGATCATACATTCATGCTGGACCAGAAATTGGTGTTGCTTCAACCAAAGCATTTACAAGTCAATTGAGTGTAATTACTTTGATGGCTCTTTACCTTGGTCATGAAAGAGGTAAAATATCTGAAGGATACTATAGACAACTCTTAAATGAGCTCGAAACTGTTCCTAGGAAGGTTGAGCAAATTCTAAAGAAGAATGATCATATAAAATACATCGCATCCGAGATAAAGAACGCATCTAACGCCTTATATCTTGGACGTGGATACAACTTCCCAGTTGCCTTAGAGGGTGCCTTAAAACTTAAGGAAATCTCTTACATCCATGCTGAAGGTTACCCTGCAGCAGAAATGAAACATGGACCAATTGCTTTGATTGATATGTATATGCCGGTTGTAGTCATAGCTACCAATAAATCAGCATACGAAAAGATTGTAAGCAATATCCAGGAGGTAAAGGCCAGAAAGGGCATTGTAATTGCTATTATTAATGAAGATGATACCATGATTCGCGAAATAGCGGACTTTTTCATCGAAATACCCGCAATTGCTGAGCCTCTATCTCCATTATTATCGGTGATACCACTGCAATTACTCTCTTATCACATTGCTTTGATGAGAGGTTGTAATGTCGATCAACCAAGAAATTTAGCTAAATCTGTAACTGTAGAATAAATACTACCTTTGCACAAAATGAATACTCATGGAAAACATGACCTATAACACTGAACAAGTGTCTTTGATTATTCCTGAATATGGAAGGAATATTCAAAATATGATAGAGTTTGCCAAAACGATTGAAGAAGATGACGAAAGACAGCGGTTTGCTGAATACGTAGTAGATCTGATGTTACAAATGGCAACCAACTCAAGAAACAATAATGAGTTCCGAGATAAGATGTGGCTTCACTTTTTTATCATCGCCAAGCACGATATAGATGTTACTCCTCCCAATGGCATTATACCAAAGAGTGAGGAATCAATGCTTAAACCATTACCGGTAGAATATCCTAAAAACAATTCCAGATATCGACACTATGGTCAATTTGTCCAAAGATTGGTTGATAAGGCTATTGCAATGGAAGAAGGACCAAAGAAGGAGGAATTTAAAAACATCATTGGTTCATACATGAAGCTCGCTTACAAAAACTGGAGTAGAGAGCATTATGTAAATGATGAGGTAATCAAAGAAGAGCTTAAAAAAATGAGTGGTGGAAAACTGCTTATGGATGAAGATATTGTTCTAAATAAAATTAGAGCAGCCAATAAAGCTCCAACTTTCAGTCATAGAACTGGTGGTAGAAGTACCGGTGGCAGAAGGAACAATAAAAACAACAAGTCTAACAAAGGAAGATCAAACAGAAATTATAAGAAGAGAAGGTAGATTTATAAGTAAAGATTTTTTATGCTTCTTACTTTTTTGCCTACCACGCAAAAAAGTAAGCAAAAAAAGTCACCGCTGTAAAGCCTTCACCTAAAATTATTTCTCCTTCCCGCTCTTGAAAAAACTCGCAATATTCTTTGTGCTCTGAAATTTTTAGGCCTATAATTTCTTCTAACTACTTCCTGCAGCTTTACACACTTTTCACTCTTGTCCTATACTCCGATATAATTTCTTAACGGCTCATTCTTTAATGCGGGGGTTTTTTCAAATGAGGTTTTGTTTACAAACTGATTTCTTGTTGTATTTTCTAACTAAGAACTAAGCTTTTATTGAATGCTCAATTATTATTAAAAAAAATTTATAGAAAAAGAAAAGTGTTGTACTAATTACTTTCTACTTTCTGTTTCGAACAAAAGCAATTCTACAGAGTTGATGCCTTCTAGTTTATCCTCTCTTGAATATTGGCCAATCGTAAATTGGTGATCTCCTAGATCTTTAAATTTGAAATTATCTTGAAGCGAAAAAACGATTTCGCAATCCTTACTATTACATTTTCCATTCCAGATTCCAGCACTAGTAGCCACTTGTAATGAAAGTGGTTTTGAAACCTTTTTCCCATCTGGAAAAACTGTTTGTATATCAAGATATATGTTTTGAAACCCAAACTCTTTGGAGTGGTTCAACTTAAGAGCCAAATCGTAATTGATTAAAGTGTCGCTCACAGTAATTGTACTTTCAAGCTTATCTTGATAAGTCCAGTCACCTTCAATTTCCATGTTTTCGGAATGGATAGCTGTTGGTCCACAAGAACTTAGGATAAGTATTGAAAATAATATAAAGGCTAATTTTCTCACTGACCAAAGTAGTCTTTCATTCTTTCAAAAAATCCTTTTTCTCCCTGTCCAATTTGTGGTTGAAAGTTTTCCATCTCTCTCATCTTTTCCATCATCACTTTCTCTTCCTTAGTCAGTTGCTTTGGAGTCCAAATATTTACATTGATTAATTGGTCACCTGTTCCATACGATTGAACAGAAGGAAGACCCTTAGCTTTTAGTCTGAATATTTTACCAGCTGGAGTTCCTGGTGGTACTTTTATTTTAACAGCTCCATCTAGAGTTGGTACTTCTACCTTCGTACCCAAAGCCGCATCTGCAAAATTCAAGAATAAATCATAAATGATGTTTTGGCCATCACGGGTAAACGAATCGTGAGGCTTTTCTTCAACAACAATTAAAAGATCACCTGTCTGTCCTCCAAGCTTTCCTGCATTTCCTTTTCCGCGAAGAGATAACTGCATTCCTTCTTGCACGCCGGCTGGAATTTCTATTTCAACCTCTGCCTTGTTTAAATTTCTTCCTTCTCCCTTACACTTGGTGCATGTTGCTGTTATTTGCTGTCCAGAACCATTACAAGATGGACAAGCTGTTGTGGTTTGCATTTGTCCAAGGAAGGTATTCTTAACTTGTCGCACATAGCCTCCTCCGTCACAGGTTGAGCAAGTTTTTACAGAGGTAGAATCTTTTGCACCAGATCCATTACAATTAGTACACGACTCTTGCTTATTTATTTTTACTTTTTTGGTAACGCCGTTTTGAATTTCTTCGAGCGTCAAAGCCATTTTAATTCTAATATTAGAACCCTTCTGACCTGATGATCTCCCTCTACTTGTTCTTCCTCCAAAGAAGCTTTCAAAAGGACTTCCTCCATCACCAAATATGTCACCAAATTGGCTGAAGATATCATCCATATTCATTCCACCGCCGCCAAACCCTGCGCCACTATTTCCTCCAACACCTGCATGTCCGTATCTATCATATCGGGCACGTTTATCTTCATCGCTTAACACCTCGTATGCTTCAGCAGCTTCTTTGAATTTTTCCTCGGCCTCCTTATTATCTGGATTTCTGTCAGGATGATATTTCATCGCAACTTTCCGATAAGCCTTTTTTATTTCAGTCTTTTCTGCACCCTTACTGACGCCTAATATTTCGTAATAATCTCTAGCCATATGTTTATTTTCCGACCACTACCTTAGCGTGTCGAATTATCTTGTCGTTTAAGTAATAACCTGTCAAAATAGTGTCTACTATTTTTCCTTTCATTGATTCATCTGGCGCTGGTATTTCAGTCACTGCTTCATGAAGTTCTGGATCAAAAACCTCGCCTGTGCTTTCCATTGGAGTAACTCCCATATTAGACATTGTAGAATGCAACTTATTATATACCAAGGTTACACCTTCAGAAAAACTTTCTTGAGTGCCATCATCTTCAGCGCTTGTTTTTGCTCTATCAAAATCATCCATGACTGGTAGCAAATTAGAAAGTGTGTCTTGAGCAGCATTTTTCATCAAATCCATTTTCTCTTTGACGGTTCTCTTTTTGAAGTTTTCAAATTCTGCATAGAGTCTTAGGTACTTGTCTTTAGACTCACCTAATTCATTTTTCAATTGATCCAATTCTGAAACCACCTCTTCTTCTGCTCCATTTGTCTCTTTTTCTTCAACTTGGCTTTCTTCGTTGTTTTGCATTTTCTTTGCCATATTTTTCAACTTGTTTATCATCTTCTATTATTATGTCAAACGCTTTGCCAAACGGGATTTAAGGTCATTTTGGCATATTTGCGCTAAAATACTGTCACTTTAGCTTGTCAAGCATAAATTTCTGCAGGTTTTCATAGCTATCATTGACACTCAACACCTCTCCGCTTGGCGAAAGTAGATATTTAGTTGGTATCTCTCGTACTCCAAACTCCTTTGCAATCGCAGATTTAAATCTATCTAGAAGAATTATATGATAGGGCCAAGAAAGATTGTCCTTTTGAATAGCTGCAAGTGCCCGTTCTTTTTTTGTTTCAATCGCAACGGATACAAGCTCAAAGCCATCAGCGTCAGTAAATTTTTTGCCATTAAACTCATTGTACAGCTTTACAAGATTTGGATTATCTACTCTACATGGTCCACACCAAGATCCCCAAAAATCTAACAAAACATATGAGCCTCGGAGCTCCTTTAATTCAAA
>CALHKJ010000331.1 GCA_938033975.1 uncultured Saprospiraceae bacterium
GATGGTGAATCACAAAGTCCATTGAGAAATGGATTCAATGGTTATGACTATCAACTAGATTATTGGACGCCAGAAAATACGGACGCTAGATTCCCTAGAGTTTCTGATGGTGGATTTAATGACAACAATTATAGATTTTCAGATTTTTGGATGAGGGATGGTAAACATCTGCGAATGAAAAACATCTTTATAAGATATGGATTGCCAGCTTCCCTTTTGGGAAATGTTGGACTGGATGAAGTAAAATTGGTTTTATCTGCACACAATGCTTTTGTACTTAAAACCTACACAGAAGATTTCGATCCTCAAATGCAATCATTTGCTGGATGGTATTACCCGCAAACAAAATCGTTCACCTTTGGTTTAAATATTACCATTTAAACATTTACATAAGTGAGAAATATGAAAAATTATAAATACATACTCTTCGTACTAATTTTCCTCTCAGTCTCATGTAATGACTTTTTGGATGCACCACCTTTGGATAGAATCACAGAAGAAGATGTCTGGAGTGACAGAGATTTGATGGATACCTACTTCTATCAGATTTATGAAAATATGCCATGGGATTATTTGAAAGATTTTGGTGGAGGAGCAGGATGGGGAGCACACAGAGATGCACTATCCGATATTGCAATGAGCACTTACTCATGGACTCCAGCCAACAATACCATCAGACCAGGAAAGTGGGGAACACTCACAAATTATTGGCCTTTGGATTGGTGGGGATACTTCAATCTTTGGAAGATAAATTACTCCATTGAAAACATCTCTCAAATCTCAATTGCAGATGGCATACTTACGCAAGAAGAAAAGGATAATCGATTGGGCGAAATGTATTTTATGAGAGCCTATTCTTATTTTGCTATGGCAAAAAGATACGGAGGAGTTCCTTTGATTCTTGAACCTCAGAATCCAGAAACTACACCTGAAGAAGAATTTTTCCCAGAAAGAAATACCGAGGCAGAAGTATATGATCAAGTTATTGCTGATGCACAAGCTGCCTTTGACTTGTTGCCAAATAGATGGAATGCACATAAAGGCAGAGCACCAAAATGGGCTGCGAAAGCTCTCGAATCAAGAGCAGCTTTGTATGCAGGAAGTATAGCACAATACGGTAATGTTGAATTGGGAGGCTTAGTAGGAATTGAATCCTCCAAGGCAAATGACTACTATAATATATCATTGGCTGCCTCTAAGAAATTAATCAATGAAGGTGGCTACACCTTATTTAATAATTATCCAGATCCAGCTCAAAATTATTATCACCTGTTTGTAGATGAAACAGATGAAGAGTCCATTTTCATAAAAGTGTGGTTGCCATTTGAAAAAGGGCATTCCTATGATCTTTACAATACTCCCTATAGCTATCGAGTAGATTGGGGATCAAGTATGTCTCCTACCAAAAGCTTGATGGATAGTTACGAAGTATTGAGTACTGGAAAATTACCAATCGAAAGTGGTTCGGGATTTAATCCATCTCTTCCATATGAAAATAGAGATCCTAGATTCAAAGGTACGCTATTGACAGATGGAGATATGTTTCAAGGATCTCCTGTAGAAACATGGCATGGGACCATGCAGGATGGAGAACTAAATACTGAGACAGGAGTTGGGAAAGGAAAAGATGGAATGGGTGTTCATCCTGATGCTACCAAAACTGGAGCTTATGTTAGAAAATATTTGAACGATGCTTCTAGTCCTTTGTTGATTCAACAATACTATTCAGGTCAAGATTGTATCTTGTTCCGACTTGGTGAAATATATCTTAATGCTGCAGAAGCGGCTTACGAATTAGGGAATGAAGAAGAAGCAAAAGATTTTATTGAACCTATAAGAACAAGAGCTGGATTGACACAAGAATTAAGATTGGAATCTTTGAGTGGGGAAGCATTAAGAGACAGATTGAGAAATGAAAGAAAAATCGAACTTGCTTTTGAAGATCACAGATATTGGGATGTAAGAAGATGGAGAATTGCAGAAGAGGTCTTGAGTGTTCAGACCTTCGGTTTGAGATCAACTAGAAATATAAGTGCAACTGGAGATGTTTCGTTTTTGTATCAGGTGATTGAAGCAGAAGCTGAGCCTATGAAATTTTTGCCAGAACATTATGTCATTCCAATTGGTCAAGATAGAATCAACAACAATTCAAAACTGATTGAAAATCCAGGATACTAATCCTATCAATATTTAGTGAATATGAAAAATGTAACATACACGCTTTGGGTTTTTATTATAGGTATTTGTTTGGTTAGTTCCTCATGTACAGAGCCAGAGGAGATGACGGCCCCAGCTCCAACAAGTGATGATCTTAACTTCAGTTACACGATAGATTCAGAAAACCCAAATCTTTATCACTTTTCGGGAAGTACTTCAGTTGATACTTGGTTTATTCATTGGAACTTTGGAGACAATACCGGCAGTGAAGGTTTGGAAGCAAGTAAAGTGTTTTTTAAGGCAGGTACCTACGAGGTCAGGTTTAAGATTTTTACAGAGGGAGGTTCGGCTTCGATATCAGAAACAATAATTATCGACCAAGATTTTGCGGGGCCAGACCTGATTGAGAATGGTGGATTTGACAGTGATGAAGCTTGGACCATATTGAATATTAGTCCTGGGGTAGAAGTAGCAATTGCGAATGGGGAAGCTTCATGGTCAGGAGGTAGTTGGGGGAATGCAGCGATTTTTCAAAAAATCGATGTCGAGGCTAACAAAGAATACCAAATTAATATGGATGTGAGAGGTGGAGGATTAAGTGATTGCTGGTTTGAGGTGTTTATTGGTACCTTACAACCGCAGCAGAATGTCGATTACTCAGATGGTGGTATTCAGATAGGGATGAGTACCTGGGAAGGTTGTGGTACAGATGAATTCATGGGCCAGTTGACAGATGTTGCCTGTGTTGGTAATGGAGGAGCTTTCACTTGGGCTGTGCCTGGAGAAGCCTTTGTAGTCATCAAATCTGGCGGAGCCAATATGGGATCTCTAGGAGTTACAATTGACAACATTGCAATTAGATCTTTATAAATTAAAATTAGTACAAAGGGTGATTTCATATGAAGTTGCCAATCAATTAAACCAAATTTAAATAGCTATGAAAAGACTTCTACTTTTGACATTTTTTAGTTCAATGCTGATTGGACAAGCCTTTGCCCAAGTTAATGTAACCTTTGAATTGAATACTACAGAAATCGAGGTCGATCCAACTGGTATCTATGTTGCTGGAGGTTCGGGATTCGGTAATCCAGGTGATAATCCAATGGAAGATCCCGATGAAGATGGTATCTATACAATTACCTTACAAAGAGAAGTTGGTTTTTCAAGCCACTATACTTTCTTAAATGGGAATTGTGGTGATTGGAGTTGTAAGGAAGATATCGGAGGATTGCCTTGCGCTGATCCTACCAATTTTAATGACAGATTCTTGCCAGAACTTACAGAAGATGTAACCATCAAAGCTTGTTTTGGAAACTGCGCGGATGATGGATCTTGTGTGAGCATGATAGATACAATAGCGATTACTTTCGAATTGAACGCTGAATTGATTGAAGTAAGCGAAGAAGGATTGTTTATTGCAGGAGGTGGTACGTTTGGAGATCCAGGTGATAATCCATTGACTGATACAGATGGTGATGGAATCTATACAACTACTATCTTAAAACCAGCTGGTTTTTCTAGCTTCTATACTTTTACAAATGGTGCATGTCCAGATTATTCTTGTAAAGAAAATCTTGCAGGTTTACCATGTGCTGATCCAGCAAATTTTAATGATAGATTTTTAGGTCCTATCAATGAGGACACAACGATAAGAGCTTGCTTTGGAACATGTGATGATGATGGATCTTGTACTATTGTGACAGATTCAATAGAGATAACCTTCATGTTGAATACAGAAACCATTGAGGTAGATCCAACTGGAATTTTTATTGCTGGTGGAGGTAACTTCGGTGTACCAGGAGATAATCCAATGGTAGACCCAGATGGCGATGGTATCTACACTTTTACATCTACAAGACCAGTAGGGTTTTCAAGTCATTATACTTTCCTAAATGGTAATTGCCCTGATTGGTCTTGCAAAGAAGATTTGGCTGGCCTACCATGTGCAGATCCAAATGCTTTCAACGATAGATTTTTGGATAGTGCTATGGAGAATATGACCATTCTTGCTTGCTTTGGAAATTGCGTTGCGGATGGATCATGCATGTCAGTAGGAGTAAATGAATTAGAATTAGATGAAACACTATTTACGCTAGCACCAACCATTGCTCAAGGATTTACAGAAATCAGATTTGGTGATGCTGTTCGTGGAGTTCAGAAAAATATAACGGTTACAAGCATTGCAGGGCAGCTTATTCATAAAGCGACAGATAGTGCTAATGATGTGCACCGTTTGAACACCGAAGGATATTTACCTGGAGTGTACTTTACAAGTGTAAGAACTGAAAATGCAGTTTTCACAAGAAAGTTTATCGTTCAATAAAATAATTTAATTAGATAATAATATGAATGTATTAAGATTCTCATTGGTGATTGCTCTGATATTAATTTTTGGGCAAGTAGGTAACAGTCAACATTTCCTAAGTACCAATGGACAGGCAATTGTCAATGAGAATCAAGATACGATCCTCTTGCGCGGAATGGGATTGGGGGGCTGGATGGTCCAGGAAGGTTATATGATGCTAACCTCTGGATTTGCAAATCCACAACATGAGATCAGAGCAGTCATCGAGGATTTAATTGGTGAAGAAGACACTGACTTATTCTATGAAGCATGGTTGGACAATCATGTTACAAAAGCAGATATAGATTCATTAAAATCATGGGGCTTCAATTCTGTGAGGCTTCCGATGCACTATAATTTATTTACACTTCCGATTGAAGATGAACCAGTAGAAGGCGAAGACACTTGGCTGGAACGTGGTTTTGAATTGACCGATAATCTCATCGAGTGGTGTAAGGCCAATGAGATGTATGTGATTCTCGACATGCATGCTACTCCTGGTGGTCAAGGTAGAGATGCTGCCATTTCTGATTACGATGATTCAAAACCATCTCTTTGGGAGAGTGCTGAAAACAGAAGAAAGTTTACCGCTCTTTGGCGCAGAATTGCAGAGCGTTATGCCGATGAAGAATGGGTAGCAGGTTATGATTTAATCAATGAAACAAATTGGGATTTACCGGGTGGAAATGCTTTGAGAACAATTTATCAAGTTACCACACAAGCAATCCGTGAGGTTGATTCAAGACACATTATTTTTATCGAAGGAAATTGGTTTGCCAATGACTTTACTGGTTTGACACCACCTTGGGATGATAACTTTGTGTATTCGCCTCACAAATATTGGTCTTTCAATGATCAAACATCGATCCAATGGGTTCTTGATTTAAGAGAGCAATACAACGTACCACTTTACTTGGGAGAAAGTGGCGAAAACTCAAATGTTTGGTTTAGAGATGCTATCAAACTTTTAGAAGATAATAGTATTGGTTGGGCATGGTGGCCTATGAAAAAAATTGAAGCAATAGCTGGTCCATTGTCAGTTACTAATACTGAGGAATATCAAACTTTACTTGACTACTGGAGTGGTAATGGTCCAGAACC
>CALHKJ010000332.1 GCA_938033975.1 uncultured Saprospiraceae bacterium
GGAATCAATCATCCAGGATCAAGCCATACTTTTCTTCCCTGATTCATTCAAAAGACCAGCCAACTACGAAGAGCTGAATCGTAACAATGTATTGATCAGAACAGAATCAATCAATAAGATCAGCAATCAATTGCAAGCGCATGAGGTAATGGTCACCTACCCTGAGGCGCTCTTTGAAAAAGTTGTAGATCCTCAGATCATCAACAAAAGAAAAATTAGCATCAAAGTTGGGGAAAGTATCGATGTGGATACCATTATCGAATTGATGATTGAATATGGCTTTGAAAGAACAGACTTTGTATATGAGCCTGGACATTTCTCAATCAGAGGAGGGATCATCGATATCTTTTCATATGGAAACGAATGGCCTTACAGAGTCGAACTTTTTGATGACGAGGTAGAAAGCATCAGAACCTTCAACCCTACCACACAACTTTCATTAAGAACAATCAATCACATCAGCATCATTCCTGATATCAATGGTGAATATAATGCCGATGATAAAGTTTCAGTATTTCAAGTTTTCAAACCAGAGACAATCATCTGGATTGAAAGTGCAGATATGCTGATTGATAAAATTAAAACTTGCTACGAAAAAGCTGAACACTGGTCGAGTCAGTTACAATTGGAAACAAGTGACGAAATGCTTTTCCAAATTCTTAAGGAAAGAGCATTCATCAAGCCAGACCAAATCATTTCAGAAATTGAACCCTACCGAGTCATCTTTGTAGATCAACTTCCTGAAGGAATTAAGTCTGACTTTGTACTCAAGGTAAATTGCTTACCGCAACCTAGCTTTAATAAAAATTTCTCACTGCTTATCGAAAACCTAAATGACAACGAAAGAGCAGGAATCGACAATTATCTATTTACAGACAATGCACGTCAAGTAGAAAGGTTTTACAACATCTTTGAAGATTTAAAAGCGGAGGTAAAGTTTCAACCCATTGCGGTTGATATCCATAGTGGCTTTGTAGACAAGGATTTAAATGTAGCCTGCTACACCGATCATCAAATCTTTGAAAGATTCCATAGATATAGATTGCGGAAAGGCTTCTCAAAAGAGCAAGCCGTCAATCTAAAAATGATCCGTGAAATGCAACCAGGTGATTATGTAGTGCACATTGATCATGGTGTTGGAAAATACTCAGGCCTAGAAAAAATTGATATCAATGGACACACTCAAGAGTCTGTAAGATTGATTTATCAAAACAATGACCTCCTTTACGTAAGTATAAATTCTCTGCATAAAATTTCTAAATATGTAGGTAAGGATGGCACCCCACCAAGGGTCAATAAGATTGGTGGAGATGCATGGAAGACACTCAAAAGAAAAACAAAAAAGAAGGTCAAGGATATTGCAAAAGACTTGATCAAATTATATGCAAAAAGAAAAGCAAGCAAAGGAATAGAGTTTCCACCAGATGGCTATCTCCAAAACGAACTGGAAGCGAGCTTTATCTTTGAAGATACTCCAGATCAATTTGAAGCAACCGTCAAGACCAAGGAGGATATGATGAAGCCCTACCCGATGGATCGATTGATTTGTGGTGACGTAGGATTTGGGAAAACAGAAATTGCCGTACGAGCGGCATTCAAAGCTGTTGTGGCTGGAAAGCAGGTGGCGATCTTAGTACCCACAACTATTCTTGCCTTGCAACACTTTAAAACTTTCAATGACAGAATTGGTCAATTTGGTGCAACTGTAGATTACATCAATCGCTTTAGAACTACAAAAGAGAAAACTGAGATTTTTAAAAGATTAGAAGAAGGAAAAATCGATGTGCTCATTGGGACACATGCCATCTTGAGTAAAAAAATAAAGTTTAAGGATTTAGGCTTATTGGTGATTGATGAAGAACAAAAATTTGGTGTAAGTGCAAAGGAAAAATTAAGAAACATCAAAGTGAATGTTGACACACTGACGCTAACAGCAACACCAATCCCTAGGACCTTACAGTTTTCCCTGATGGCAGCGAGGGACCTTTCCATCATCAAAACTCCCCCACCAAACAGACAGCCAATTTATACTGAGCGTAGAGTCTTTAGCGAGAATACCATAAAGGAATCTATATACTACGAGGTAGATAGAGGCGGTCAGGTATTCTTTGTACATAATCGTGTGAAGTCCCTTCCGGAAATGTTGGTAATGGTCAAAAAAATATGTCCAGATGTCAGCGTAAGGATGGCTCATGGTCAGATGGACCCAAAACAACTTGAGAAAACCTTACTCGATTTTATCAATGGAGAATTTGATGTATTAATTTCTACGAATATTATTGAAACTGGATTGGATATAGCCAATGCCAATACGATGATCATCAATAACGCTCACCATTTTGGAATGAGTGATTTGCACCAGCTTAGAGGAAGAGTCGGACGATCAAACAGAAAGGCATATTGTTATTTGTTTGCTCCACCACTGTCAACATTGACAAGCGACGCAAGAAAAAGATTAAAGACGCTTGAGGATTTTTCAGAGTTGGGAAGTGGTTTTCACATTGCCATGAGAGACCTTGATATCAGAGGAGCAGGGAATTTATTGGGTGGAGAACAATCAGGATTCATATCAGACATTGGTTACCAGACCTATCAGAAAATTCTTGAAGAAGCAGTACAAGAGTTGAAAGAAACAGATTTCAAAAAACTGTTTGAAGATGAACCAGAAGAAGATAAAAAGTATGTGCGCGATGTAGAAATTGATACAGATATAGAAATGATGATTCCAGATGACTACATCTCAAATATTCAAGAACGTCTTAATCTCTATACTGAACTAGATAGTTTGGAAAATGAAGAACAGATCAATGCCTTCCGAGAAAAACTAAAAGATCGATTCGGGAAACTACCAAAACAGGTAGATGAGCTATTCAATGGATTGCGATTGAGATGGTTATGCACCAGAATGGGATTTGAAAAACTTAGTTTGAAGAAAAAGAAATTGCGTTGCTATTTTGTGCGAAACCCTCAATCTACCTTTTATCAAACGCCGATATTTAATAGATTCATGGCTTTCATGACAGATGAAGGAGAATCTTTAGAATTAAGCTTGAAACAATCAAATACATCTCTTATCTTGATAAAAGAAAATGTCAAAAACCTCAAAGTCGCCAGAATAGTTTTGGAAAGAATACGAGAATCGATAGCAAAACCTAATGAACCCGTTCAATAACCCGCAAATTGATGTAGATGGTCTTCCAGAAGCTGAAGCATTGGCCTTCCAATCTTTAGAGCCTTCTTATCGCTCAGTCCTGCTCATCTCAAATACAATATTCTATCTCATTATTGGAATTGGCCTAGGAGTTGCCTTTTTTAAACTACGTGGGGAGCTTCCTAATTTCACAAAAATTCTAGTACCAATTGTATTTAGTTCAATTGTTATCATGAGTTACCTTTCGATTTTTTTTGGTTTCAAAAACAAGTCCTTTGCTATAAGAGAAAAGGATTTAAACTATAAAAAAGGATGGCTTTGGAAATCAAGAATGGTCGTTCCATTTAAAAGAATCCAACACAGTGAAGTTACCCAAGGCCCAATAGATAGACTTTTTAATCTTGCCAAGTTAAAAGTATATACTGCCGGTGGAACTGGCAGCGATCTTACCATCCCAGGTCTCAAACAAGTGGAAGCAGATAAATTGAAGATGCTTATCACTTCACGAATTACGAAAAAGACTGAAGCTCATGCTGGAGAACAAGAGTGAGTTCAATTTTTCGGAGCCGCAAAGACAATCACAAGCGGCATTGATTCTAATCATTTACAATCGATTTAAAAATCTCATATCAAGGTTTTGGTACATCATTGTGATTGGATTATTTACCGGTAAAAGCAATTGGGGCACCTCCGATCCATTTTCCTTAGTGATCCTTTTCTTGACAGGCTTCACAGCAATCTTCGGTATCATATCTTATTTCAGATATTACTTCTGGATTGAAGATGATCAATTGGTAATCAGAAGTGGCGTATTAAAAAAGACGCTTACGCAAATACCTTTCGATAGAATTCAGACCATTGACTTTGAGCAAAATCTAATTCACCAGGCTTTGAATGTCATAGGATTGAAGATTGATACTGCGGGTACTGCAGGGTCAGAAATAAAAATGCAAGCGCTTACAAAAGAAAAAGCACAAGAACTTAGAAAATTTATCTTGAGCCAGAAAAGAGAGGTCCAACTTGAAGAGATTGGAGAAGAAACTCAAGTGCTTGTGCAAGAAGATGCAAAAGAAATTTATGGTATAGACTTCGCTAGATTAGTTAAGATAGGATTGACAGAAAATCATATACGATCCGGCTTTGTAATCCTGTTTGGAGGATTTTGGTTTCTTGATAATGTTCGCGAAGCAGGTGTTGATGTCGAAGGAATCGGTTCTCAGTATTATGATCAGGTTTTAAATTCAATCGTAATCATTGGTATCATCGCCATCTTTTTTGTTTTCGTTTCTATGTTTATTTCAGTAGCTCGAGTATTTCTAAAATATTTTGACTTAAAGTTTTTTAGATCGTATAATGGATTCAAAGTTATCAGTGGTCTATTTAATAGAAAGGAAGTAGCAGCCTTAGATTCCAAGATTCAATTATTTGAGTGGAAACAAAACTTGATTCAAAAAGGATTGGGCTATCATAACATCATCTTAAAGCAGGCCTCTAGTGCAGAGATGGGCACCAAAAAATCCATTCTTGTTCCAGGCGTAAATAAAACAGATATCGAACGGGTCAAAGATTTCTTGTTCCCAACAAGAAATGAAGACAATGTTCAAATGACCCAATTAAACAAATGGTCATTGTGGAGGCCACTTATGTACTTGGCCTTACTTGCCATACTTTTAGCAACATTGTTTA
>CALHKJ010000333.1 GCA_938033975.1 uncultured Saprospiraceae bacterium
CCCTAAAGCTCAGCTCCCAATCTGGCATATTTCGACAATTGACCACAAAAAATGGTCTCCCAAGTAACAATGTCTATGGTGTCATTAAAGATGACCAAGGATTCATATGGGCCTATACGGAAAAAGGACTTGCAAAATTTAATGGTTATGACTTTAAGAAATTCTCTATCGAGGATGGCCTCCCAGTAAATGATATTTTCAATATAAATAAAAGCAAGGATGGATTACTGTGGTTATTAGGCATTGAAAATACCCTAGCTTATATTCAAAATGATACAATCTTTCCAGTTGATCTAAACAATGATGAAAAAATTGTATTAAAAAACAATAGCAATGAACCTTGGTACAGAAGTGAATATCACAGATGGAAGACCAAAGATGGCTACCTGGAAAAAGAAAAGATACTTGACAGAATAAACCTTACCAAGATTTTTACCGAAGGTGCTATTTATCTACTTGAACCAAAAAATAAAAATGAAGCATTTGGAATTAATATTGAAGATCAATCTTTTGTAACATTAAATAAATCAACTGTACTGTCAACAGTAAAGTTGAAATCAAAAATCACCAATGCCTGCTTATTCAACAGTATAAATTATATTGAATCATCAAGTCCTTACTTTGTAATTGTGAACCATGTAGGATTTACAACAATCAATGAAAAATCAAAAGAACAAATACTTTATCCATGGTCTCAATTCTTTGATCCGGATAAAAAAATAATAAGAGCTAATGTTCATATAGAAAACTCAACTGTTTCTATCAGCACAAATGAAGGCTTGATATTTATATCAAATACAAATGATATAAAATCATATAGATTTCCAGAGCTGAGCAGAACTCACACAATCCAACGTGTCTACATTGATGACGAAGATAATATTTGGATCTCCACCAAGGATAATGGCCTGTATTTTTACTCTGCTGACCAGGCACAAACCAAAATATTTTTGCCGAAAAACACAGTAGATAACAGCTTCAAGAAAATATATAAAACGAAAGATGGAGAGATTATCTGTGTTTCCTCAAAAGGGAATTTGTATAACCCTAAAACAGAAAATCAAATTAAAATAAATAAGCCAAAGGCAAATCTTTATAATTCTTTTCTTACAGATGACGAAGAACTTATTTTACTTCTGGAAGCTCAACCCTTAATGTCTCTTTCGTTAAATGAAAATAAAGATGAGTCCCAACCTATCGATTCTCGACTACTAAAACACAATGAAAAGCAACAAGAAAATATTTTCCAAGGGCCATTGAATATTCAAAAAAATATCAAACAGATTGCCACTCGCAACCCACAGGATATTTATGTAAATCATGGTTTCGGATTCTTAAGATTACACCTTGACGAAAAGGGAGAATCCAAATTAACTCCAATAAGTAACAGACAAAGATTAGTTTTTAAATTCCCAAATTCGAATGACGTTTATACTGCAGACAAGGACAAGTTGTACTTGATTGAAGATGATGTCGAACTGGATCCAATCTTGGAATTACCCTTAATCACTTCTATACTTCCATTTGAAAACAAAGGTCTATTAGTGGGCACAGAGAGTTCAGGTTTATACAAATTTTTATATGCAGACAAGCAACTTGAAAAAATAGGAAACTGGAACTCAATTTCAAAAATACAATTAAAGCCATCTGGAGAAATATTTATAAGTACAAATACGGGTATTCACAAAATAGCATCAGAAGAAAATAACCACAGGCACATCAAGAATTGGGGTCTCAATCAAGGTTTACCAAATCTTGAGGTAGATGATTTTTTAGTTGACAAAAACAAACTATACGCTTGTACCAATAATGGAGTCGCTATTATTGACTTAGAATATGAGCAAGAACAAAAGATAAATATTGATTCCAAATTGCGTTTAGAGGCTGTCAAAATAAATAATCAACGAATAGAGCAAGGTGCAAACTTAAAACACAAACAAAATGATCTGAGTGTAAGCTTTAAACTCCTTGACTTAAAAAGTTTTGGTGACATAAAATACAGATACAAACTGGAGCCAATTCAAAAACAATGGCAAAACACAAGAGACACCAATATTGTGTTTAACAACCTGGCTTCAAATGAATATACCTTTCATTTAGAAGCATTTGACAGCGACAATCAAAAGTATGAATTAGCTCAATCATTTAATTTTCAAATTGGCAAACCTTTTTGGAAGACTTTGGTTTTTCTATTGTTAGCAATTCTGACACTTGGCCTGATCACATTAAGTATTGATATCCGAAGACGGAAGTCACTTGAAGAAAAATTAAAGCTATCAAAAATTCATAACAAAAGAATAGCAAATCTCAAATTGGAAGCCTTAAGATCCCAAATGAATCCCCATTTCGTATTCAATTCTTTGGGTGCTATTCAATATTATATCCAAACACATAAAATTGAAGAAGCTGACAATTACCTGAGTTTATTTGCTAATCTGATGAGAAAGTATTTGAATTCTTCTTCAGAACAACTAATCTCTTTGCATGATGAAATTTCCCTAATAAATGATTATATTAAGTTAGAAGAAATGAGATTCGAAGGCATGTTTGAAACCGAAATAAATATTGATCCAAACATTGACCTAAACAATACTTATATTCCCTCCATGATGATTCAACCTTATGTTGAAAATTCTGTTAACCATGGAATACCTAATAGGAAAGATGGACAAGCTAAAATAATGATAAAAATCTATCCGCAGGACACTGATCAAATTAAAATAGAGATCAATGACAATGGAATAGGTAGAGAAAATGCAAAAAAATATAAGAAGAGATTTCACAAAAGTAAGGGCATGCAAAATGTGATAAAAAGAATTGAATCACTAAAAGCTGCGGAACTTGTGAACATTGATATAAATATTAAAAATAACTCAAATGACAATTGTTTTCCCGGAACATCTGTTGTCATTACCCTAAAAAACTTTATGAATGGAATACACAGCTCTCATAGTGGATGATGAACCTAAGCTTAGGGAAGTTTTAGACATCAAGTTGACCCAAAATTGTCCATCAATTAAGATTATTGGTAAAGCTTCTAATGTGCCTGAGGCCTTCGAAATTATTAAAAAGGAAAAACCCAACATAGTCTTCTTGGACATCGCTATGCCCGGAGAATCTGGATTCGATTTACTTGATCGATTTGAATCAATCGACTTTCAAGTGATCTTTGCAACTGGGTTTAATGAATACGCATTAGATGCCATCAAAGTAAGTGCCGTGGATTATATCCTCAAACCAATCAATACAATTGAACTGCAAAGCGCAGTAAATAAGGCAATCGCAAATATCGATGAAAAGAATAAACTCGAAAGGTACGATGTGCTTAAGTACAATATTAAAAATGTAGGAAAACAAAATACTAAGATTGCATTAGCGAGTACAGATGCGTATGAATTTGTCAAAGTTTCTGACATCATTAGATGCGAAGGTTGGCAAAAATATACCAAGATTCATATTGCTAATGCGAACACAATTGTCAGCTCTTACAACATTGGCATTTATAAAGATATGCTCCAGAGTTATGGCTTCTATTCCTGTCACAAATCTCACTTGATCAACGAACATCTTATCGATAAATATATAAAAGAAGGTTTTGTTGTCATGGCAGATGGATCCAAAGTTCCTGTTTCAAGAAGAAAGAAAGAGGAGTTTTTTGAGAAGGTGATAAATTTTAAGGCTTAATACCACGCTGGTCTATTTAATCGGATAAACTGACTTTAGGAAGTTTATGGTATTAGACAGAGAGGCATTAACACGCAAAGCCCATGAAGAAGATTTACTTTCCTTTAAAAATAGGCTTTCGTTTTTCTACAAAGGCAGCTACACCTTCATGATAATCTTCCGTATTCGCTGCTTCAATTTGAAGTTCTGTTTCTAAATCCAATTGTTCATAAAAATTGTTTTTGAAGGAAGCATTAATCGCCCGCTTGGTTAATGCCAAACCATGGGTTGCCATAGCTGCCATTTTGGTAGCTAATTT
Organism: uncultured Saprospiraceae bacterium; assembly: GCA_938033975.1. GTDB lineage: Bacteria > Bacteroidota > Bacteroidia > Chitinophagales > Saprospiraceae > JAHDBF01. The sequence goes on from CALHKJ010000333.1 coordinate 3,983, forward strand.
ATTTACTTCCTCTTCCAAACTTTCTGGTTCAATCATTTTATAGATCATGCCAATTCTTTCTGCTTCTTCAGCAGAAATTTTATCCCCTAACATACAATACGCCATTGCTCTTGCTCGACCTACCAATCGTGGAAGATTGTAGGTCCCAGCACTATCTGGAATCAAGCCAATAGCAGAGAATGCTTGAATGAAACTCGCTTTAGATGATGCCAGAATAATATCGCAACTTAATGCAAGGTTGGCTCCAGCACCTGCGGCTACTCCATTCACTGCAGCAATAATTGGCTTTTCTAATTCCGTAATCCTTTTGACTATGGGACTATAATGTTTTTCTAATAAATGTTTGAAACCAGGATTCAAATCAGGGTCGGTAACTTCTTTCAGATCTTGCCCTGCACAAAAGGCCTTACCTGCGCCTGTTATAATTAGCACTCTTACATTTGCATCTTCTTTACAGTCATCAAGAGCGGCAATCCATTGTGTGGCTAAGGCAGAATTTACGCTATTAAATGCGTTTGGACGATTAAGAATAATCCTTGCGATTCCACTTTCTTTTGTATAAAGTATTTCAGACATTTATTTTAAACATTTAAAGTAATCAAAAGGCTCCAAACAATCTTCACATTTAAACAATGCCTTGCAGGCAGTCGATCCAAACTGACTGATCATTTTTGTATTCGTTGATTGACAGTTTGTGCATTTTACAATTCGTGTTCCTCCCATCAGTGCTTGTAAATCCAAGTCTTCAGATAAAGGAGCGGCCACTCCGTATTCTTCAAGTTTTTTTCTTCCTTGTTCAGAAATCCAATCCGTTGTCCAAGCGGGAGAAAGGACCAAGTTCATTTTAACCTCATAGCCTATCTTGTTGAGAGCAGTTGTAACATCTGCTGCCATTGTATCCATTGCTGGACAGCCTGAATAAGTAGGTGTCAAATCCACCTCGACTAAATTTTCATGCTGCTCCACTCTTCTCACCACACCCAAATCCATTACTGTCAATACTGGAATTTCTGGATCAGAGACGGACTCTAAAGCAGCTAAAATTTCCGCGGAAGCAATATGTATTTGCGCTTCTACCATTCCATGTTTGGATATGCTCTCTGCATATACTGCAGTTCGGTTAGTATATAATCAAGTTGTTCGGTATGTATTCCTTGTTTCCCTTTGGTCATTCTCATTTTTACCTCAGGGACTTCTATTTTCGCTTCCGCAAATGTTTGTGAGACTATTGCATCAAAGTCTGTTTTAATCAATGCCAAGTCTGCACCGGTTCCATTTTCTTTCATTTCTCTTTCAAGTTCTGTCTCTTGGAAAAATTCTCCAACAAAAGGATATAAAGTATCCACTGCAGTCTGCATTCTTTCTTTACTTTCATCGGTTCCATCACCCAATCGCTTCACCCATTCCGCAGAAAAACGTAAATGGTATTTTGTCTCTTTTAAGGACTTTACTGCAATGGCTGCAAGTTGCTCATCCTTTGAATGCACCAATTGTTCTAGTTGTAATTTTTGAAATACATCAAAGAAAAATTGCCTTGTGATAACATGAGCAAAATCAACATTGGTTTGTTCCAGTAAAATGCAGTTGTAGTGTTCTCTACCATGCCGTAGAAAAGCAATGCTATCTTCAGTTGCTTCATTACCTTTTAGTTTGGCTGCATATTGAAAAAAACCACGTAC
>CALHKJ010000334.1 GCA_938033975.1 uncultured Saprospiraceae bacterium
GCTAATGCAGTTAAAGCAGCTGATCCAATTGCGAATCCTTTTCCAATGGCTGCCGTTGTGTTACCTACTGCATCCAACTTATCTGTTCTTTGTCTTACTTCTTTTGGTAATTCAGCCATTTCCGCTATACCACCAGCGTTATCTGAAATTGGACCATAAGCATCTACTGCTAATTGAATTCCAGTGTTTGAAAGCATTCCTACTGCAGCGATTGCAATACCGTACAATCCCGCAAAGTGGTGAGCTCCAATAATCGCAGCTGCAAGTATTAAGATTGGAATTGCCGTTGATTGCATCCCTACTCCTAGTCCAGCTATAATATTGGTTGCTGAACCAGTCAATGATTGATTTACTATTGACTGCACTGGCTTTGTTCCAGTTCCTGTATAATATTCTGTGATTTTTCCGATTCCTAATCCTGATGCCAATCCAAATAAGATTGCATAGAAAACCCCCATAGAAGTATATTCAAAGCCATCCGCTCCTACCCACGAACCTGGTAACATAGTTCTAACAATTAAGAACGTAGCTGCAAGCATCAATAGAGCAGAAATTAGCTCTCCTATGTTTAATGCTGTGTGCGGATTTCCGCCATCTTTTACTTTTACGAAGAAGGTTCCGATGATTGAAGTAAGAATTCCAACTGCCGCCAATACAAGTGGTAATAAAACAGCATTCATTCCTCCGTAGTCATTGCTTGATAAAAATCCAGCACCACCAATAAAAGTAGCACCTAGTACCATGGTACCGATGATAGATCCTACATATGATTCGAATAAATCTGCTCCCATCCCGGCAACATCTCCAACGTTATCTCCTACATTATCTGCAATTGTTGCTGGATTAAGTGGGTGATCTTCAGGAATACCTGCTTCTACTTTTCCTACAAGGTCTGCACCTACATCTGCTGCTTTAGTATATATACCGCCACCAACTCTTGCAAACAATGCAATTGAAGATGCACCAAATGAAAATCCAGTTAATATCGTAATTACTTTTGTAACAGCAGCTTGGTCTTCAAGACCAAAGTAGTTTCCATAAATTAAGAACAAAGCTCCTAATCCAAGTACTCCTAATCCAACTACACCCATTCCCATTACAGATCCACCAGCGAAAGCTACTCCTAGTGCTTTTCCTAAACTAGTTCTAGCTGCATTGGTTGTTCTTACGTTTGCTTTTGTCGCAACCTTCATTCCTAGATATCCAGCGAGTGCTGAACAAATTGCTCCTAAAACAAAAGATGCTGCTACTAATGGTGAAGAAGTAGCTCCACCTGACTTACCACTGAAGAACATAAGTACTGCTACTACTAATACAAAGATTGAGAGTACTTTGTATTCTGCCTTTAGGAAGGCCATTGCTCCATCAGCAATATTTTTTGCGATTCTGCCCATCTTTTCTCCACCAACTTCTTGTCTTCCGACCCAAGCTGATTTCCAAAAAGTAAAAAGAAGCGCAACGATTCCCATTGCAGGAATTCCGTACATTAAGGATTGACTCATTCTAAATTGTCGTTTTGTTTGGTTTTATAATCATCTTTTAAAGCCGCAAATATAAGGCTTCATACGGTTTTCTATACCAAAACAGCTGATATTGTTAAAATGTATATGAAATAAGTTTATGTGACTATCAAAAATATTTTTAGATTTGTCTAAATTTATTTTTATGATAACTTCAACTGAAGAAGATTACATTAAAGCAATCTTTAATATATCTCAAAGTGGCAAACGTGAATTGGTTGGAACCAATCAAATTGCTGAGCGAATGTCAACAACGGCGGCATCTGTAACAGATATGCTTCGCAAATTGAATCATAAGGAATTGATTGTCTATGAAAAGTACAAAGGTGTCAAGTTATCACCAATGGGCACCATGCAAGCAATGTCGCTTTTGAGGAAGCACCGTCTTTGGGAAAGTTTTTTGGTTGAAAAACTAGATTTTGCCTGGGATGAGGTACACGATATCGCAGAACAGTTGGAACATATTCAATCAAACGATTTGGTAAACCGTCTCGACAAATATTTAGGCTATCCTAAGTTTGATCCACATGGTGACCCCATCCCTGATGCTCAAGGTACAATCACTATCAGAAATCAAATTGTTTTGTCAACAATGGAAGTTGGTAATGGCGGATTAGTTGTAGGAGTAAAAAAACATGACAAAGATTTTTTAAATCACCTTAATCAGGTAGGTATCAATATTGGAACTGAATTGGAACTCACACACAAATATCCTTACGATCAATCCATCAAGGTAAAGATAGATAATAGCGAAGAAGCCTTGCTTAGTTCAGAAGTTTGTGAAAATATTTACTTAAAAAAGATTAGATGAGAAAACTATTTATCGCAGTTTTTACAATTTCATTTTTTAGCCTTTCGGCAAATGACAAACCGACCGTTATTTGTACGGTTTCGATCCTGGAAGATATTGCAAAAAATTTGGTAGCGAATACTGTAAATCTAGAATTGATTGTTCCTGTCGGAGGTGATCCTCATATTTATGAAGCAACACCAAGAGATGCACAGCTTGTTCAATCAGGAGATTTATTTTTCATCAATGGTTTAAACTTTGAAGGGTGGATAAAAGAACTGATTGCAAATTCTGGATCAAAAGCTCCTTCTGTAATTGTTTCAAATGGAGTACAGACAATTGGATCTGCTGTTTACGAAAATTCATTTGATCCACACGCATGGATGAATGTAGAAAACGTAATGATTTACGCAAAAAACATGAAAGATGCATTGGTGGAAAATTTTCCGGAGCATAAAGATATTTATATAAGTGAATATGAAAATTATCTCAATGAATTGAGAGAGCTACATCAATATGTGCAAACAGAAATAAATAAGATTCCCAAAGAGCAAAGAATACTTGTTACCTCACACGATGCATTTGCCTACTATGGTAAAACCTATGGAATAGATGTAGAAGCAATACTTGGAATATCCACTGAGGCTGAAGCGAGAAGCTCAGATGTACTGCGTGTAAGTAAGGTTATC
>CALHKJ010000335.1 GCA_938033975.1 uncultured Saprospiraceae bacterium
GTATCCTCGTACCCTGTAATCCACGAATATGTGATTACACCTGTAGCTGCATCAACAGATCCTGTTAATGTAGTTGCTGTTCCAAATGGTTCAGTGAAAGAAGCTGAAATTTCTCCACAAACATCAGAAATGATTGTATTCATTCCTCCACCTGCTACGAAATTTTCATCTACACCGTAATTACCACCACCTGGTCCATACCAAGTAAAGTAGATATTTCCTGACCAATCTGAAATTAGATATTCTCCACCTCCATTATCAGTCAATGTTACAGGTCCAGAAGTAGTTACTGTTCCAGGACAACATCCATCAGTAGAAGCACCAGTTGTTTCTGCTAGGTACTCACCTGCTAGTTCAGAAACGCAACTTACGTTTGCTACTACACTTGCTCCTGAAGGGAAAGTTCCAGCTGCAGTTGCAATATCAAAGGTATATACAATTTGATCTAATAGTTGAATATTACTTAGGTCAGTTAAACCATTTGCTGCTTCAGCTAATGTTATATTAACATTAGCTGGAAGCGAAGTAACAGTCTGATGAAGTACTGGATCTCCTCCGTTAAGGCTCTTGTAAATATTTACAGCAGTAGCATCACCACCAAAGTCATCAACTGTAAAGCCAACTGAACCATCTCCTCCTTCTGCAAAGTTGTAAAAACCTCCAACTATGTCTGAGATAGCCACTAAAGCTCCTGCAGTTTCGAAGTCAACTCCGAATTCTGAAAAGTCTACAGTATTATCTTCTAATTCGAATACATTATCATCTGTACACGAGAAAAAAGAAGTAATAAGTACAAAGCCTAGAACAACGGCTAAGAACCCATTTATATTTAAAAACTTCATTTTATATATTTTTTTTAAAATTAATTAGTGCCGATCGAATCTCTTCTTCGCTTTTGAGATCCACTCGATTTTTATCAAAAAACGCAACTATTTCTTTCATTTCCTTTGACCGACCATACTTGTCAACCAACTTCTTCCTTTTCTTAGGAAGTTCGAAGAGTTGATCGTTTTTGAAAATATAAAGTTTGTCTGATTTTTTAAGCTTTGGCCTTACATCTCCTGCATCAAGGGCTGCGTTATAGTACGATTCTTGTAATTCAACATCTGTACTTTTAACTAATTCAAACATATCATCAGAATATACAACCTTGTATAAACTAAAATTTGAACTATTGCCATTTAATACTTTGTATAAAGTTTTGCTTTCTACATCTGTAATTACATCAAGACAATTCACTTTACTTAACATCATTTCATAAACGCTGTCGCCTATTCTGATGTAAAGTAGATTATCTAATGCATTGTAATTAAATCGATATTCTCTATCAGAGTACTTTTTATTTCCTCTAAGCAATATGTTGCCATACATCCAGTCTTTCCATAAAAGAGGAGAGCCTACGTAGCTTGTTTCTCTGTTGTCAAATGTTCCTATAGGATAAGCATTTCCGACAGTCACACTTAGGTCACTGTCTATATTTGCACCTATATTGGTTTGCCCCAGCAAGCTATTGCAAATCAGAAAAGAAAATAATATTGAAATAATTGTTTTATTCATTTTCTAAATATCAATTATTCAAATGCCCATAATCTTGCATCCAAAAGACCGCCTCCTTGTGCAGCTCTTGCAGCAGCAACAGCATCACTGTTAGAAGTAGTTTCACTTTCAACATAAAGGAATCTTTGTGGGATAACACCACTTGGGTTAAGTCCATTTACTCCGTTTGATGAAGGAGTAAGTTCTGGAAATCCAGTTCTTCTGTAATTAGCCCATGTAGTAGAAAATGCATTACCATAATAAGCTTTATAAGCTTCATTGATAATAGTCTCTAAATTAATAGTACCACCTGAAACTGAATCAGCATATGCTTGACCCGCATCCAGATCTGCACCACTCATTTCCATACTAGCCATAATACCAGCAGAAAGAGCAGCAGCAGCAGCAGCTTGATTACCACCTTGAAGTTCAGCCTCTGCTTCCATAAATTTAAGCTCAGCAAAAGAAATCATAGCGATAGTAGCATCTTCTCTTGAATAAGGAAGGTTTGCACCTGCTTGGTAAAATAATAAGTTACCAGAACCATCATCAATAAAGTAAAGATCTGCTCTTGGATCGCCTTCTAACATTGCAGCAAATTGTGGGTGAAAACCTAAAGTACCAGGTCTTCCTTGTCCAAATTTATTCAATGAATAGTTAGCATTTCCACCAGTTTCAAAAGTAAATGATGATTGCTCAGCAGATGAAGCATAAGACTGAGCTATTTCACTCAATGCAGCTGCATAATTTCCAGAATTTCTCTTTGCTTGGTGCATCAAGAATCTTGCTTTTAATGCTCTTGCAGTCTTAATCCATGCATCTGTATCTCCACCATAAATTAAGTCTCCTCCTGCATAACCAGTAGCATTTCCTAAAGTGCTAATCGCAGAATCAAGAGATGCTATTACACCTGCATAAACTGATTGTTGAGAATCATATGCTGGCTTCAAATTCTCAGTTCCTTTCAATGCTTCTGAGTACGGAATATCTCCAAACCAAGAAGTTGCAATACCATATTGGTTTGCCATTAAAATAGAACCAACACCAGTATAGAAAGTAGCTTCCTCTGCAGCTGCTTTATCCATCATTACACTACAACTTCTAAGAGCACCTGAATATAAACCGGTTCTCCAGTAGTTGTTCATTAAATCCTCACCCATGATATAATCATTGTAGGCAAGTTGCTGCGCATCAAGTCCAAAGAATTGTTGCATTACGATACCGATTGCTCTTGCTCCAGTTGCACCTTCACTATACATAGTTTGGGCAATAATTTCTGGTAACATGAG
>CALHKJ010000336.1 GCA_938033975.1 uncultured Saprospiraceae bacterium
CCCGGCTTCTCTTCAATTTCTCTCTTGATCGCTTTATCACCAACCAATTTTGACAATGCAATCTGAGCTTCACACTGCACCTTGATCGCAGCATGGCCTATCTTAATAGCCTCGATCAATTCACTTTCCTGCATCTCTTTCCCTTCTCCTTCTACCATAGTTACATCATCATTGGTAGCTCCAACAATGATTTCCATAGATGCTGACTCCAATTCGGTTCTAGTTGGATTTACAACATATTTGCCATCTATCTTAGCAACTCTAACCTCTGATATTGGTCCTGCCCAAGGAATATCTGATACCATGATTGCAGCTGATGCAGCTAAAGCCGCATATGAATCTGGTAAAGTTTCTTCATCAGCCGAAATTAGATTGATAATAACCTGTGTATCATTCATGTAACCATCTGGAAACAAAGGTCTGATCGCTCGATCAACCAATCTACATATCAATACTTCGTAGTCATTAAGCCTAGTTTCTCTTCTAAAGAAGTTTCCAGGTATACGACCTATCGCCGCAAATTTTTCTTGGTAGTCTACTGACAAAGGAAAGAACCGCTGTCCTTCTCTTTCTTCATAACTAGATACCACTGAACAAAACAACATTGTTTTGCCGATTTTGACAACAACTGATCCATGCGCTTGCGTAGCCAGTTTGCCTGTTTCAATAATTACTTCTTGTCCATTCGGTAGATTAAACGAAGTAGTTATAGGAGTAATGTTTCCCATATTTAAATTTTAATAAGTTATATAGCTTAACCTTGAGACCTGTAAGCTATTTGGACAAGCAATTATTTTCTGATCTTCAGCTTGTCGATAATGTTTCTGTATTTTTCGATATCCTGTCTCATTAGATAATTCAGGAGTCTCTTTCTTTTACCTACAAGAGTTAGTAGGGCTTTTCTACTTGCGTGGTCTTTCTTATTTGCACGTAAGTGATCTGAAAGTGCTTGCACTCTAAAAGTAAAAAGTGCGATTTGGCCTTCTATTGAGCCAGTGTTTTTTGAGTTTCCTCCGTGTTCTTTGAAGATTTCCTCAATTTTGTCTTTTGATAAGTATTCTGCCATTTTAATTTTTTTTACCAAAGTAGATTACGAAAATGCTAATTTAGCGAGGTGCAAATGTACAATATTATTCCTTATAATGATAGGCTATGTTATCTAATATATTAACAATATCAAGCAAGTGCTTTTTTGCCCTTTTAGTGGTCATTTTAGTCGATTTTACGCCCATTTCTGCCCAAAATCTGGAAATTGACAGCCTTGGATTTGAAACATTTACCATTCAGGAAGGTGATACGACCTACCAAATGAAGAAATACTTCCTTGTATACCTAAAACAAGGCCCAAATCGTGATCAATCCACAGAAGAAGCAGCCAAAATACAAGAAGGTCACATGAACCATATGAATCAACTTGCTGAGGACGGACACTTATGCATAGCCGGTCCAATGGGGGACGATGGAGAGACTAGAGGAATTATGATTCTTTCTGTGCCCACACTTGAGCAAGTTCAAGAAATGGTCGATAAAGATCCAGCAGTTATCGCCGGTAGATTAATCATGGAGATACATCCTTGGTGGGGAGCAGTAGGCAGCAAGTTGCATTAACAATCTCGCTTCCGCAAATATTTAAATTACAATCCAACAACAAAATGAAAAAACCAACAACTTCCATATTTTTTCTCCTAATATTCTTTTCAAGCCTTTCCTTCGGTCAAAGCAAAAAAGAAATGAAGGAGATCAACAATTTTATTAAGTCAAATGACCTAGTCCTGTTTCCAGGAGGAAAATTTACGGCTGGTAACAGCTCACTTCGGGGAGATGAGAGAATTAGGTCTGCAGAATACAACCTTTATGTTCAAGATATTCCTTCGAGAGAAACATGCCAAACTTTTTTAATGTGTGATCATGAAGTGACCGTAAAGGAATACATGAATTTTGTTTTGGAAGTATCAGGGCAAAAGAACTTAATTGACCTTCCTGAATATGTTACATATAACTTTGTTTTAGATGGAAAGAAAATTGAAACAAATCTAATCCCAAGTCCATCTTTTTTATCCGGAATTGATAATAAATACCTCACTAAAGAAAAATATGAACCATATCCAATAGTAGGAATTAGCTGGATTCAAGTCAATGCATATATAGATTGGCTGAATAAACAATTAAATGCAATTAAATCTCAATTAGCTTTATCTGATGAATCTATTCAATTTGTTTTACCGAGTAGTCTACATTGGGAATATGCTGCATGGATTTACAAAGAGACTTTTGACAATCCTAAAGCTAAAGAGATCATCAGAGAGCTTAGATATTATCCTTTTGTAGGTAATAAATTAACTACAAATGACGGTCTTTATAAGGCAAATTTTGGGCAAATAAAAACAGAGTTTGGAGTTGAATTGAAGTATCATAGTGATGACAATTTTTCAGAAACTGCACCTATAAAATCTTATAAATCATACAATGATTTGTATGATATGGCAGGCAATGTAAGTGAGTGGACATCTTCTAAAAATGAAGATAATTTAATTAAGGTCAAAGGAGGCTCTTATGCCAGTCCACCTATCTTTATGCAACTTGGCGTCCATCAACTATTTAAAGAAACTCATCAATCAAGCGAAATTGGATTTAGAATAGCTATGGAAGTAGATGATGAATTATTAAAATATATCAGTTTGAAATAATCTATATTCTTTCATCTCCCGTCTTACATCTTTCGACTCAAAAAACCAACCGCGTTTCAGGAAAAGCATTTAGCCATGCAAACCAAAAAATGTTGTGTCCAGCTAACCTGTTCAAATATTTGCCGGAAGGCGAAATAAGCTTACCATCTTCAATAATCCATTGGTTCTTATCACCGTCTAAAAGCTTTCCTTTCCTGTAGGATTTAAACTGAACTCCCTCTGATTCATAGGCTCTGGTCAAACCATCTGGCTCCGTTAGCAACACAAATGATTTAGTACCAATTTGGTCATGATGGAAATTAATTTTCTTTAAATAATCTATAGAAACTGCGATGGGATCAATCTTGTAACCATCTATTTTCAAAACAAATAATTCTGACTTATTCTTAAGACGGTCATCCATCAGTGGAACAGGAAACATCAATTCGTCTGTGGAAAAATATGACTTATAAGCATCGTCCTGAAGGTAATTGGCTTCATTCGGCTTAATCATTTTGGGATAACGCAATGGAGGTATTCCATCTTGTACAACCCCACCCCATAATATTTCATCAAATTCAATGATGCTTTGATCTCCTCTGCCTTCAAAATATTTTTGAAACTTTGGATCTATATATTTATATAAACTCGCTTTTAGGTCAGCATAAAAATCCGCAGTTTCAAAATCATTATTCCACAGCCACTGCAAACCATCATAAAAATTAGCTATCTCTCCATTGCTCTTTTCTCTCAACAACTTAAGCGTATTATCAAGCAAAAATGGATCTGAAGCCATTCGCACAACCTCCAACATAGGGGCATAATATTCATCTTTCCAATTGGAAGAAATCTTATTCAATAACTCTGCTTGTTTTATTTCATTTGAAGAAAATAATCTCAGAACATCATCAAGCTCAATATCATCTAATCCTATCGTCTGTTTGCTTGTCACTAAACCATCAGACAAAGGATCTTCAAATAAATCTTGTCCCCAAGAATTTATTGAGCCGATTAATAATGTTGAAATGATAATTAATCTATACGTCATGCTATCAAAAATAGTAGCTTGCCAAGACCAAAGATGTTCAGATGAAGACTAAATGACAACTATGGGAACCGTCCACCGATAACATTATCAATGTTTGTTCTACCATAATCATACTTTAAGAAATTTAGATTTGAATTGGTTACACCAATGAAAAAACTATAGGTCCCACGACTAGGAGCCCAGGTAAAGCGCATGTTCCAACAATGCAAATCTCGAGCTAATTGGAAAGTGGGATAAACCAATTGAGAGTTTTTAAAGTCGTAAGAAATATTACCAATATTCAAGTTCCATTTTTCAGTCAATGGAACTTGTCCTGAAAGCCTTAAGGTATTTGCCCTGAGCGTATTTTCTCTTACTCCATTGGTAGTGGTAAAATTATATTGTATGTCATGATCTAATCGTAAACTTTCAAACCAACTGGCTAAGCTTATTGGCTCTTTGCCGCTTTTTTCTTCAGATCTACTATTTGATTCGCTGTTGGGTCTACCGCCTCTTGATTCCGCATTGCTTGATTTTTCATTTCTCTTATTAATTAATTCAATAATTTGCTTCAGGCGAATTCCAGTGCTTAATTTTATTAATGCGTCATCAAATCTGACAGCATTTAAAACATTGCCATCATAAACAAATTGGTCTACCCTTCCTGTCTCCAATTCTTGGTAAGGATCAAATCTCAAACCAAAGGTAAATGTAGAAATACCATTAAAGAATCTAGATGTTCCACCCAAGGTTGGTTGACTAAATTGAAAAGAATCAACAGCAACATTATAACCACTAGAGAAACTTAAGTTATCCAACAACTTAATTTTCTTTTCAACAGAATCTTTCTTCGAATAATATTTCATTTCAACCGTTCCCCCAAAACCAAAATCTGCTCTTCCTTGCAAATCCTTAAGGCCAGGTACCGAAATTGCAGC
>CALHKJ010000337.1 GCA_938033975.1 uncultured Saprospiraceae bacterium
CTATCTCTGCCTTAATATCCCCTAAACCCAACAAATTAAAATATTCAAAATGCTCAACAAGATGTTGTGCGGTCATCAAGCCCCATTGTGGTTTTGTCGATGAAGTTAATGCATTAAATGTTTCCTCAATTTTCTCTTTAGTGAAATCAATAAATGGAGATTTCTTTGCAACCAATGTTAGTATTGTAGCCATTGCTACCAACTCTCCATCCTGATCGAATATTTCTTCATACCACTTTACAACCCCACTTGGATGCTCTTGACCTCGACTATCTCTCTCCACTTTTTCTTTACATGTCAAACGCACTTGGATAGTATCATTATGGTAAATTGGTCTTATAAATCTACATTCATCCAATCCATAGTTGGCTCCAACTGGACCTTTGGCAGGACTGACAAATAAGCCTGCTGCTGCAGATAAAAGAAAGTATCCATGCGCTGCACGTTGCTCAAATATAGTTCCATCCAGTGAAGTGATGTCGGTATGTGCATAGAAGACATCCCAACTAAGGTTGGCAAAATTTTGAATATCTGAATCAGTGATGGTTCTCTTATGTGTCAAAATAGACATACCTGGCTGAATATCCTCATAATGATATCTAAATGGATGTTGTGGCGTCTCTGTCACCTTGGCCCCGGCCTGATAAATACCTGTCACCTTCGAAATTGTAGTCGGTGTTCCTTGGACAGCACATCGTTGCATATAATGCTTGATGCCACGCATACCACCCATTTCTTCTCCTCCTCCAGCTCGACCTGGACCTCCATGCACTAAGCTAGGAAGCGGCGACCCATGCCCGGTACTATACTTTGCCATTTCGCGATTAATGATCATAATTCTACCATGATGAGATGCAGCTTCCACAGTAAAATCTCTTGCCAATTCATCATCGAAAGTTGCAATGGATGCAACCAATGACCCTTTACCCATCTGGGCAAGTTGCACTGCCTCTTCTAAATTTTTGTATGGCATGACTGAACTCACTGGACCAAAAGCCTCAAGATCATGCACTGCTGTATTTTTAAATGGCTCTTTCTCAAGCATCAAAATCGGGCTCAAAAATGCACCCTTTTCAAAGTCTGCTTCGATGAGTTCTACTGGACTCACACTTCCGTAAATGAGTTCTGCTGTCTCGCTGAGTTGCTCTACTCTTTCTCTAACTTCTTCTACCTGGTCACGACTTGCTAAGGCTCCCATTCTTACTCCTTCTGCTGCAGGATTGCCAATCTTTACCTTTGAAAGGGCTTCACCTAAGGCTATTTGGACATCTTTTACTAATTTCTCTGGCACAATCACTCTTCGGATTGCCGTACACTTTTGACCACACTTTACAGTCATCTCTTTTCTTACCTCCTTAATAAATAAATCAAATTCAGGAGTACCTGGAACAGCATCTTCGCCTAAGACCGAACAGTTAAGTGAGTCAGCCTCCATATTAAATGGCACAGCTTCATTGATTATTCTTTCATGTGACTTCAACATCCGTCCAGTACTTGCTGACCCAGTGAATGTAACAACGTCTTGTGAGCTTACTGTATCCAAGATAGTCCTTGCAGATCCGCATATCAATTGCAAAGCACCCTCAGGTAATATTCCTGATTCAATAACATCCTTCACAACTGCCTCTGTCAAAAAGGAGGTTGCGGTTGCAGGCTTAACAACTGCTGCTACACCAGCCATCCAATTGACTGCACACTTTTCAAACATTCCCCAGATTGGAAAATTAAAAGCATTGATGTGGATTGCGACTCCTCTCTTCGGCACCAAGAGGTGATGACCCATAAATGATCCTCCTCTTGAAAGGTCTATTGGATCCCCATCGACTGCATAGTTTTGATCCGGGAAATTTTTTCTCAAAGAGGCATTTGCAAAAAGATTTCCAAAGCCACCTTCAATATCTATCCAACTATCTGGACGAGTTGCTCCAGTACGATAACTCAAATTATAATAAGCTTCTTTTCTCTTATTGAGATAAAGTGCCAATTTTTTCAACATATTTCCACGTTGCTGAAAGGTCATTTTTCTCAATGCAGGGCTACCTACTTTGCGACCATATTCAAGCACTGATCCAAAATCAATTCCTTTTGTTGTTGCACTGGCAAAGTGCTCACCTGTCACTGCATCATAGATTGCTTGTCCATCACCTTCACCTTCTGTCCAAGTTCCTTGTATGTAGTTTTTTAGCTTCATATGTATATTTTTTGAGACGAAAGATTGTAGACGAAAGACTCAAGATTTTTTCATCTTTAGTCTTTCTTCTTTCATCTTTCCTCTCCAACATTAACAATTTCCTCAACCGATCTATCTGTCAATTTATGCACATGCTTACTCAACTTTTCTGCTGGCCAATTCCACCACTCAACTCTTTGCAAGTTTTCAATTTCTTTGTCGGAAAATCTTTTTTTAATTTCTTTTGCTGGATTTCCTCCAACGATTGTGTAAGCTGGTACATCTTTTACCACAACAGATTTTGCTCCGATGATTGCACCATTTCCTATTTTCACTCCTGCCATGATGGTTGCACCGAAGCCGATCCATACATCATTACCAATTTCTATATTACCTTTTTGTGGATAGCTCTTTCCTTCCATTGCATTGGACCAGGATTTTCCAAAGACAGCAAAAGGGTAAGTTGAAATCGCATCAGTGAGATGAGCTGCCCCGCCCATTATAAAATTAACCTCTGCAGCGATCATACAGAATTTACCAATGATTAATTTGTCTTGATTGAAATCAAAGAGATACTTTACGTTTTTCTTTTCAAAATTGGCAGCATCTTCAAAATCGTGGTAGTATGTATAATCGCCAACTTCAATCTGAGGATTGGCTATAAAGTTTTTCAGGAAACCCATTTCCCTACTACCTTCCATTGTATATTTTTGGTCTTTGTTAGGCGCTTCCATTCTTGGTTTGTATTGTGATCAAAAACTTGGGTTGGTAGGCCAGTTTTACTAATCTCAATTTAGCTTAAAAGTACAGCTTTATAAGCTATCTGATGGGAAGAAAATAGAAAATCTCTGGCATTTAAAAGGCCAATTACCATCATTAATTCGGGGCTTTTTGACCAAAGCAGAAGAAAATGGTAAAATGAGTCCATTTATTGGCAAACATTGGAATTTTTGATTTAAATCAATGGCAAATGAAAAGATTTGGAGCACATTTAACGAAAGTACAAGAGGCTAAATAAATATAAAAATAGCTCAATAAACTATCAACTTTTACCAATGGTACCTCGATTTCCACCGATAGTCGTAAGCGAGGTAGGTGACAAATTTGTTTGGCTTATATTAATAAGTGAATCATTTAAGCTAGTCAAAGTTTATAGAACATAGAATTTGGATCAATATTGATCCGTGAGAAGATAATGTAACCCCAATGAATAGTTTACTGACTTTCAACTTTAATACTTATTTTGGTAAAGACTAAGATGACCAAAGATCGAAAAGTTAGTAAACATATTATTCACCATCCTCCTAAGCTCCTTTAGCATATTTGCTCAAGATTTGGCAGATGTGCAACAATTAGAATTAGAAGATGGTCTGCTGGACAGAATTGTAAATAAGGTAAACCGAGATACCTTTGGATATTTTTACTTATTCTTTGATCAAGGTATTCAACGATACGATGGCGAGAATTTTACAAATATCAGTTCTGTCCAGTTGAATAATATCGACTTGAGTCTTGTTGACAATGTCAAAAGAGACAAAGAGGGAGGCATTCAGTTTTCCATCTTGGAATCCAACTTCCAAATTCCTCCTGGATCAACCCAAGTAAAAAAAATACCAAAACAAAAAGTCCAAAGCTCTACTCCTGACACCATAAGTCAATTTAGAATTGAGGATAGGCTCTACACAATTTCTGAAGGAACTATATGGCTCACCAATGATAAGGTAACAGAAAACATAGCTATTGAAACTGATCCAAACTTATATTGTCATATGCTTAAGCAAGACAAGGAAGGAAATTTCATCGCATTATTTGCATACAATTTCAGAACTACAGAACGAATATTAGTAATTAAGAAAGATGGGCAAGTTCTTGATTACTCCTCCCTGCTCTCCTATGGAAACAACATTAGAGATATATATTGCGAAGACGTAGAATCCAAATGGCTGCTTGCTACTTTTAATGGTATCGTCATTTTTAATTTTTCAAATGCTGGGATTGAGAATTTTCATGTCCGGAAAAATGTAAAGAAAAGCCAGTTTGGAAATATTATCACTTCGGTAAATGCAGAAACTGGCAGAACGATTTTTCTTAAAGAGACACATGGATTACGTGAATTAAAAGCCAACAATGAGGTTGAGTTATTATTTGAAGATCAAGCAGAATTTTTTCATCAAAACCAACAACTCATTTACGATAAGTATCATCAAAATTTTTATTCTTACTCTTATGATTTAAATGGCAAATTTGAGTTACATGAGTTTAATTTGCAAAATGAAACTGCAGATATCAACTATATTCCACTTAGAATCAGAGACCTTTATAATCTTGATGAAAATCACTTACTAATTGGAGGTCATAAGATTTTCAATGAGAAAAATGAGGATTCTGGATGCATCATAAAATACAACAAGAAAAATAAGGCAAGAGAAAAAATACTAAAAGATATCCCCGCCATCTTAGACATAAACTACATAAAAAGTACTGAAGAATTTTGGCTTGGCACTCAATATGGAATTTATATTTATGACAATCAATTTCAACTTAAAGAAACTCTCGGCTCAGATGTCAATTCTGGCGATAAATACCTGGCTCATTCTGAAATTAGAACCATAATAGAATTTAATGATTACATGATTGCTGGCTCATACAATGGCGGTGTTTATATAATTGACAAGAGCACAAAACAACTTGTAAAGAATATTAATGAAGCAAATGGCCTCAGTGATAATGCGGCTGTAGCAATGAGTATTGACAGCGAGGACAACATATGGGTTGCTACCTTTAATGGCCTTACTGTGCTAAAT
>CALHKJ010000338.1 GCA_938033975.1 uncultured Saprospiraceae bacterium
TAATTTTTTCGAAGTATTTATTTTCCAGGATTCTTTAGTGAATATTCTGACTGCAGAGGTATTTGGCGGAACACCTCCGTTTACATACTCCTGGTCAACTTCTGAAACAACACAACAAATAAGCGTAGCTGAAAATGGTGAATATACCATCACTGCAGTTGACTCAGAAGGTTGTACTGCAACTTATACACAATTCATTGCTATAACGACTGTCTGCAATTTCATTGGAGATATTGAGTTTGCTCATGATCAAGTAAATAATAGCTTGTCTGCAAGTCCTATAGGTGGTATAGCTCCATTTTTATACACTTGGAGCACAGGTGAGACTACTCAATCAATTAGTGTATCATCTGGCAACAACTATTCTGTAAATGTAGAAGATGCAAATGGATGTGTGTTTGCTGGAGAGATTAGTATATAAATTTTCATGAGAAGAGCCAAGTGCTTACCTTATGCACTGGCTCTTCTCTTGACTTCAAAATCTTAGATGGACATTGATAAGAATCTTATAAAATCATGTGTTGCACAAAATCGAAGTGCTCAGAGGCAAATGTATCTTTTGCTACTGCCATACCTACGCGCAATTTCAAACAGATATTTAAAAGATACCTCCTACATAAAGGATGTACTTCAAGAAAGCTTTGTTAAAATTTTTAAGAATCTAGAAAATTTTGATACCAAGAAAGGTTCTTTAAAATCTTGGTCCGCGCGTATCGTAATAAACAACTGCTATAATTTTAATGAAAGAATAATTGGCGAATCTTTTCAAGAGTTTGATTCTGCAGAACATAATATTATTTGCTTTCCAGAATTAGTAGAAGATATTTCTGATGAGAAAGTATTGAGCCTTTTAAAACAAATGCCGATAGGGTACTATGAGGTCTTCAACTTGTTTATTATCGAAGGCTATAGTCATGAAGAGATCTCAACTATTTTGGAAATAAGTGAAGTCTTATCAAGGAAAAAAATGTCACGTGCAAGATCTTGGGTAAAAAAAACTTTCAAGGATTCAAATGGTTTAACGCAGCGAATTTCTACCGCGCCAAAAAAAATTAACTAAGATGGGTTTTTTAGAAAATGAATTAAATAAACGCTTCAAAAATCAAGAGTTGTCAAACGATCAGTTTGAGACGGAAGATCTTTGGAACGATATTGCAATAGACTTAGATAAGGATAAAAAACCAACTGCAAAATTTTTGAATACAAAGAGGCTAAGTTTCCTATTCTTATTTGCAATTGGAATTTCAAGCCTATTATTTTTCTACAACCAATCAAATAATCTTGAATCAATTTCTGGCCAACAGATAAATCAAACAGACAACAAAAATGATCAGAATAGAAATAGTAATTTAGAAACATCAATTGATAAGTCGTCTATAAGTAACAACTCAACAAGCCTTTCGGCAAATGAAAATAGTGATGATAAGATAGCTAATGGATCTAGCCTTTCGGCAAATGAGATTGAGTTAATAAATAATACCAACGATCTTCAACTTAATGACCGCTCAACTAGAAAAGCTTCTAATTCTAAAAAGGATGCAAATATTAAAACAAGCTTGGCAGAAAATACCCAGTTGCAGAATAAATCTAGAATGGCTAATCCTGAGTTTGGAAATACATCAAAGACAAGGTCACAGACCAAACAAGTTCAGAATAATAGGAATAATTTTAGTTCGGCAACTAAGGCTGATCAAAACAATGACAAGTCGGATATTCCTGTCATAACAAACAGATTTGAGAATAACAATTCGCCAAAACCAAGTTCTAAAAACGAATTATTAGACAAGTCAAAGCCACTAGCAAAGACTAGTCAATCACAAGAAGGAAATTCAATGCGAGAAAAACTTCCTTTCCTTGAGTCACTAAGCAATAGTACAAAGCTTTTAGCATTAAAAGATTATCAAAAGCCTGTGCTAAAATCTGAATTATTTTCCAATCCAAAAACTGAGAAAATAGAATCAAAGACTTACTTCATATCAGCTATGACAGGTGTCAATATCCTTGATTATCATTTTTCTTCAATTAGCAATGGTGATCTAGCGGAGTTAAAAAACCATGCTGAAAAATTGTTTACAGGCTCTAGCTATGGATTGTATGCTGGTAAGAAATTTAGAAACTATAATCTTTCAACCGGGATAGAGTATCACCAATTATGGTCAAAGTTTGATTTCAAATCCGTAAAACTCGATTCAATAGTTTTAGACTCTGTACTTTTGA
Source organism: uncultured Saprospiraceae bacterium (assembly GCA_938033975.1). Classification (GTDB taxonomy): domain Bacteria; phylum Bacteroidota; class Bacteroidia; order Chitinophagales; family Saprospiraceae; genus JAHDBF01. The sequence continues at coordinate 2,218 of CALHKJ010000338.1, forward strand.
AAGAATGGAGAGATGCTGAAACTGGAGAACTGATTAATGCAATATATGGCGATGCGACGAACAATGTAACTGAAACTAGGACGGTACGCCATTATAATAATATACAAAGATTCAGTGTGCCGCTACAATTTGGTTTCCACAAGCAAAAGGGCAAAATAAATTATGCTTTAGATCTTGGTCCAGTTTTTAACTTCACTATTGCTCAATCTGGTAGAACAATCAATTCAACAGAACAGATAGTTGATTTTGATGGAACAGCATTTCCAAGTCCATTTAAGTCCTTTGATATTTCTGTTATGATTTCTCCAAGTCTTGGAATAGATATTTCTGAAAGTTGGCAGTTAATGCTCAATCCTCAATGG
>CALHKJ010000339.1 GCA_938033975.1 uncultured Saprospiraceae bacterium
CATCGCTATTAAGCTATATGAAAAGTTTGGAGCAGACTTTACAGAAAACAAAATCTATAGGATTAGATTCACTGATCTTTTAGACTGGATTCTTGAGATTGATTCTTTTACTGGTACTCGTGAACAATCCAATGAAGGCCATTTGGAGCAAATTCAAGCAAAGTGGGTTTATGAATGGAGAGACAATCAATAAGAAAGTCCATTTATGACTGTTTATAAAAAATTCTCCCAAGTAAATACCTTGATTTTTGATATTGATGGTGTCTTCACAGATTCCAACATCCTAATCACAGAGTCTGGAGATTTACTACGATCGATGAATACCCAAGATGGCTATGCGGTCAAGCATGCCATCAAAAAAGGCTATAACGTGGCCATCATCACCAAAGGCAATTCGAAAGGCGTTGTGTCTCGACTTGAAGGTTTACACCTATTAGACATTTATTCTGCGGTCGATGATAAGTTAGCTACCTTCAAAGAATACTGTCAAAAGAAAAATGTTACTGCAGATCAATGTCTCTATATGGGCGATGATGTTTCTGATCTTGTAGTTCTTAATGAAGTATTGCTTTCAACTTGCCCTAATGATGCCGTTCGTGACGTAATAGGTATCTGTGATTACATCAGCCCTTACAAAGGTGGTAAAGGTTGTGTCCGTGATGTAATTGAAAGAGTCATGCGTGTCTCCAACAATTGGTAATCATTTTGCACTTCCGTAAATTAATATACCACAGTAGACTTATTAACCTTATCATTGTATGTGTTACTCAGCTGGTAATCATCAATTATATTCAGCTTGACGGTAATTCCTTAAGTTGTGTTGTACCTGAGATTATATTTCCTGCGTTTATTTTATGTACAATGCTTATAACTCTTGCAGGTTATTTGATCAATGATTTTTATGACTATGAAATTGATCAAATAAACAAACCTAGCGCGCATCGCTTCACAAGATCTATTATTCTTAAATTTTATTTTGGATCAATTATAATAGGCCTGCTCATAGCTGTAGGAATTGCCAATAGTTTAGGAAATCTGAACTACCTATTTGTTTATTTAGTGGCAACTGGTTTGCTTTTTCTTTATGCATCGTACTTTAAAGGATTCGGATTAAGTGGAAATTTGATCGTCTCTATATTTTCAAGTATGGTTATCGCCATTATTTGGTTTGTGTTTTATTTGTATTGTGGCCCAATTGTGGAACAGAAAGCACAGACACTTATACTTTTTATGTGCTTTGTATTTCTTAGTTCTTTGGCAAGAGAGATCATCAAAGATTGTCAAGATATAGAAGGTGATTCAAAGTTTAATTTAAAGACCTTACCCATAAGAATTGGAGTTTTAAAAACTTCAATTTTCATTAATTTCATTTTATTAGCCTTAATACTCACAATTGGCGCATGGCTTTATTCAAGCTATGCCTCAATGCCATTATATAAAACACTAATTCTTGGATCGACTATTTGGCTTATAGCTAAGGCTATTTATTTGACCAACAAAGCAAGGACAAGCAAAGATTTTAAACTAATTTCAGGCTTGCTAAAAATCTGCATGGCCATTGGCATAACTTATCTTTTCACCTTATCTCTTTCTTCATGATATCAAAGAAAATAATATTAGGTTCACAATCACCAAGACGCAAATACTTATTAAAAGAAATGGGTTTTGAATTTGAAGTCATAATCAAAGAGATTGACGAATCCTTTCCTTCAGATATGGAGACAAAACAAGTTGCTGAATTCATTGCAAGAAATAAAGCAGCAGCCTTTAAAGAAATATTAGAGGATGACATGTTGGTGATTACAGCCGATACAGTTGTTGTGCATGATGGAGATATCTTAGGAAAACCAAAGTCATTTGCGGAAGCAAAGGAAATGATCTCCAGGCTATCAAACGATACTCATCAAGTATATAGCGGGGTATGTATTAATAGTTTAGAAAAAAAAATCAGCTTTTCTGACGTATCAGAAGTTAAAATCTCAAGTATATCAGAAAAAGAAATGGATTACTATATCAAGAATTTTTCACCTTTAGACAAAGCTGGTGCTTATGGTATTCAAGAATGGTTTGGACACAATAAGGTTCAAAAAATAATTGGCAGTTATACGAATATTATGGGTCTGCCAACTTCAAAACTTTACGATCAACTGATTAGTTTTTAAGCTGCCAAAGGAAACAAAGCCACTCCCCTTTTTCTTTTTTATCGATCAGGTCGAATGAGTCTTGATAAGAATCCAAGATCAACCCTTCATCTGTAGCCAAGATTCCAGACATAAATAATTTCCCAGACGGTTTGATAAAAGAAATTAATTCCTCCTTGGTATTAAGCAGAACACCACGATTAATATTAGCAAGTACTAAATCATATTGAACATCGACTAATACTTCCAGACCACCTAAGGCAAACTTCATATCATGGTCTCCCATCGAATTAATTTCTTGATGCACCAATGAATTATCTACTGCAGGCTTCTCAATATCTATTCCCATCACAGATTGAGCTCCTAGTTGAGCTGCAAAAATGGATAATATACCTGTTCCACACCCATAATCAAGTACCTTGGCGCCTTCAAAAGATACTTCATTCATCATACTGATCATCATATATGTTGTTTCATGATGTCCCGTACCAAATGCCATTTCAGGTCTGATTAATATCTCACGACTAAATGAATCATTTGGCTCATGAAACTCTGCTCGTATGTAACATA
>CALHKJ010000340.1 GCA_938033975.1 uncultured Saprospiraceae bacterium
CATGTTCCATTAACAGAGGAAACAAAGCACATGATTAACAGCGATTTTTTCAAGAATTGCAAAGATGGTGTCATTATTATCAACACTTGTAGAGGTAAAGTTGCCAAAACTGCAGATTTGATAGCAGCATTGGAAACAAAGAAACTTGGAGGACTATGTATGGATGTATTCGAAAATGAAAAAACTCATACCTATTCTCAAGACGAACAAGAGCTATATAACAGGCTCTTCCAGATGGAAAAAACAGTATTTACACCCCACATTGCAGGGTGGACACATGAGTCTCTTCAAAAGATCGCAAATGTCATGGCAGATAAGGTGCAAAAAGCCTTTAAATATTAGGATTTTAGCTATGTCTGTATACCGACTATGCGTATCCAAAAAATTTTGACAGGGCCTCTTATTTTAGTAACATTGCAGACTTATTTGTATTAGAAATCAACTTAAACAAATCAATATGATACACAGATTTACTTTTCTGGTACTCTGTTTGTGTTTTAGCGCTATTAGTTTTGGTCAAACAACAATTGAAGGTAAGGTTACAGACCAAGTAACCGGAGAGCCTATTTTGTTCGGATCAATAGCGATTTACAAAAGCGACGTGCTTATTACTGGTACCGAGTCAGACTTAGATGGTAACTACATCTTCTCAGGTCTTGATCCAGGAACCTACGATATCGAAGTGAGCTACGTTGGATACCAAACACAAAGAGTGACCGATGTAATAGCTAAAGCTGGTCAAATTAATAAGGTAGATATTACCATTTCAGAAGGGGTAACGCTAGAGACTGCAGTAATTGTAGCTTATGCTGAACCACTTGTTAATTTTGATAATACTACATCTGGTGGGACAGTATCTGCCGAACAAATTAAAAGTCTTCCTACTAAAAACATAACAGCGATCGCTGCAACAACTGCCGGTATCTCGACAGTGGATGGGGGCGATATTTCTGTAAGGGGATCAAGATCAGATGGAACTTATTACTATGTAGATGGTGTAAGAGTTGGTGGAAATATCAATGCACTAGTTCCTCAATCTGAAATCGAACAACTTTCAGTTATTGTAGGTGGTATCGATGCCAAGTATGGTGATGTTACCGGAGGTATTATCTCGATTACTACAAAAGGACCATCGGAAAGATTCACAGGTGGAGTTGAAGTGGAAACTTCAGAATTCTTAGATGCCTTTGGATATAATTTGGCTACAGCCAATGTTAGTGGTCCCATTTTAAAAAATAAAGCCGGAGAATCAATTTTAGGATTCAGACTTTTTGGGCAATTTACCCAAATTGCTGATGATGATCCTTCAGCGATTGGAGTTTTTAGAGCTAGCGAAGATTTAATCTCTGAACTTGAAAACAACCCAGTATCTACTTTTAATGGCGCTAACTTTCCAACAGCGGAAAATTTAGTATCGGATGACATAGGTCCAGTACTAAAAGCTAGACCAAATGAAACAGATACGGACTACACTATTTCTGGTAAAATAGATGCTAGATTTAGTGATGCAATTGATATGTCTTTTTCAGGTGCATATTATGATAGTAAGAATCAATTTACTCCAGCTACAACTACCTCTTTGAGTGGTTCATCAAATAGTAGATGGGCGATGTTCAATTGGACAAACAATCCATTCTATAATTCAAGTGGATACAGAGCAAATGTAAGATTCAGACACAAAATAGGAAAACAAGGATTCTCAGATGGAGAAGAAGAGGAATCAAATTCATTGTTTAGAAATTTTTCATATACCCTGCAAGGTGGATATGAAAAGAATTTCCAAAGCACTGAAGATAACAGACATGGAGATAACTTTTTTAGATACGGATATTATGGTAACCAACAAATTGATTGGGTGCCAATTGCAGATGTAGTTACTGATTCAGTACAATGGGATGGTCCTGTATATACTTTAGAAACTCAACAAGGCCCAGTGAATTTTGCGCAGCAAGGATACCTAGAATTAGCAGGAGAAAAAAATGCTGACCTAAGTATAAATCCTGCTCAAGCAAGAATCAATTCAGAAATGGATGTACTATTGAATGGGTTTCAAATTGGTAACCTTAATAATGTGTGGGATCTATATTATAATGTAGGAAGACCATACAATAGGTTTTACAAATTTGAAGAAGATAGATATACTGCAAATGTAGCAGCTGGATTTGATCTTCTTCCTGGTGGTTCAGAATCAGGTAAACACAATATTCAGTTTGGATTTACCTACGAACAAAGATTTGAAAGAGAATGGACAATTGTTCCTGAAAACTTATGGGAATTAGCAAGGTCAAATGCAAACCAACACATAATCGGTGTTGATAACACAGTTGTTATTGATTCATTCTTCGATGAAAACCTTGGAGTGATGATGCCACAATTCCAAACAAGTATTCAACCAGAAGATTTTCAAGATAACTTGTTCTTTGAAAAGATCAGAGAAGCAACAGGGCAATCACTTAATGAGTATGTAAACGTCGATGGATTAAATCCTGACCAATTGAGCCTTGATATGTTTTCAGCAAGTGAGTTGAATAACTTTAGTATCATCAGTTATTATGGATATGATTATTTAGGAAATAAACTTCCAAATACTGTCAAGTTCGATGACTTCTTTTCTGAAAGAGATGAATTTGGTAGAAGAAAATTCGATGTAGCTCCTTTACAGCCGATTTATGTTGCAGGTTATCTATCAGATAAATTTAAGTATAAGGATATCATTGTTAGAGCGGGTGTTAGAGTTGATTATTATGATGCCAACACCAATGTTCTAAAAGATCCTTATTCATTATACGATATTGAAACAGCAGATAATTTTTTCGCAGCAACAGGACAAACAAAGCCAGATGCTGTAGGAGACGATTATAAAGTATATGTAAGTGATGAAGATTCTGAAACTGTCGTAGGTTACAGACAAGGTGACCAATGGTTCTTACCAAATGGAACCTCTGTTAGTGGTGGAAATGTTTTATTCGGAAGTGGACTTGTATTTCCTTACTACAAAGAAAGAAATGAGGAAAACAGAAGAATTACTGAAGATGGGTTTAATCCTGATACTTCTTTCGAAGATTATACTCCTCAGATTAATGTAATGCCAAGAGTTGCATTTTCATTTCCAATTTCTGAAGATGCAGGATTCTTTGCTCACTATGATGTTTTAGTACAAAGACCTCCATCAAGTACTGGTGGAACAGCACTGGATTATTTTTACATGGAAAATCCTTTAAGATTTGGAACAGTAAATAGTCCTGCACAAAACCCTAACCTTAAACCAGAAAAGACGATTGATTATGAGGTAGGATTTCAATCTAAAATAAGTGCTTCTTCTGCAATCAAAATCTCAGCATATTTCAAAGAAATGAGAGATATGATTCAGCAGAGATTTTATACAAATGTTCCAGCACCATTAATCGCATATCAAACATATGGTAATGTTGATTTTGGTACTGTAAAAGGACTTTCTTTTTCATATGACCTAAGAAGAACTGGAAATATTCAAATGTCAGTTGCATATACTTTACAATTTGCTACTGGATCAGGATCAGATGCCAATTCTGCAGGTGGGATAAATCAAAGAGGAGTTATCAGAGAATTATTCCCTCTTTCATTTGATGAAAGACACAGGATTAATGCCTCAGTTGATTATAGATTTGCTAGTGGAAAATCCTATAATGGACCAACTATTGCAGGTTATCAAATATTTGCAAATACAGGTTTGAATTTATTATTGACCGGTGTGTCAGGAAGACCTTATTCACAGTATCAAGTTGTTGATCAACCATTAGGACAAGATATATTAAGTACAATCAATGAAGCTAGACTACCGTGGTTGTTAAACGCAGATACAAGATTGGATAAACAATTTAGCTTGAATCTTGGTGGAGAAGAAAGCAACAGAGGACTAAACTTCAATGTTTACTTCAGAGTAGAAAATTTATTCAATACTAGAAATGTAGTTAACGTATTCAGTGTATCTGGTGACCCTGACGATGACGGATATTTAATTTCAGCAAATGGTCAAGATCAATTAGCTGAAATTGAATCACAACAAAGAAATATTGAAAGTTTTATCTCTACATACAATTGGAGGATTGCTCAACCAGGAAACTATGCAAGACCAAGAAGAATGTATTTAGGACTTGTATTTGATTTTTAATTATTTGAAAATAATAGATAATGAAATCTATAAAATATATAATGGTGGTTTTGATCTGTGCATCTGCGAGTTTAGCATTTGCTCACATAAACCCAAAGCTCGCTAGTAAGAGAGCAAAGGCTACTGTGCAAACACAGGAAGTAACCTTTCGTGAGGATTGCCAGACAGCAACAAGCCAAATTGATATGGATATCAACAACGTAAGAGCAAGACTACTTACGGGTGGAGATGTTTGGTGGGATCTTCAAAGTGGAAGATATGTTGTACCTAAAGTTCCAATTGGTTCTGATCTCAATGAAGTGTCTTCTTTATTTGCAGGGGGAGTTTGGATTGGAGGAGAAGATCCAGCAGGTAACTTAAAAATTGCAGCATCCGATTATAGAGGTGATGCTGGTGGTGACTACTTCTCAGGACCATTAGATCCTGAAACAGGTCTTACTGATTTACCAATCTGTAACGATTGGGATAGATTCTTTGTAGTTCAAGGAACTGAATTATCAAAAGCTATTCAATTATTTGATGAATCTCCAGATGGATTTGAATGTGATTCGATTCCAGACAATGTAAGATTCTGGCCTGGAAAAGATAACCCTTACTTTCAAGAAAGATATCCTTTTGCATTGCCACAAGGTCAGAATCTTGGGTCATACTGGGATGAAGATTTAAGTGGAGATTATGATCCTTGTAAAGGAGATTTCCCAATCATCGATATTAGAGGTTGTGAGCCAAGTACAAGAAAAGAAGCTGTTGAGTTGATTCCTGATCAAATGACTTTTTGGATTTACAATGATTCAGGAGGGGAGCACAGGGTGACTAGAGGTGAGAAAATTCAAATGGAAGTTCAGGTGCAAGCTTTTGCTTATGCAACAAATGACGAGGTCAACGATATGACTTTCCAAAGATACAAGCTACTAAATAGAGCAGAATCCGATATAAGAAATTGCTATTTCGCAATGTGGGTAGATCCAGATTTAGGTTGCTTCACAGATGATTATGTTGGTTGTGATGTAGAGCGATCTTTGGCTTATACTTACAATGAAGATTTATTAGATGGAACTGAAGGCTGTCAATGTGGAGAAGTAAACACATATTGTGATAGAGTTCCAATTATTGGTACAGATTATTTTAGAGGACCGATTGGACCTTTTAGATTAGTAGATTGCTCAATAGGAGAAACACATATTATCGCCAAAGCTGATGATATTGAAGGAACAGGTTTAATGGTTGGAGATACAGTTTGTGTTCAGCCAATTGATCTTGGTTCTCAAGAAGAAGCAGATCTTGGAATAGAATTAGGAATGTCTTCTTTCATTTATTACAATAATGAAAATGTTGGAAATCCTAACCCTAACACTGTAGATCCGGAAATTGACTTTCAGTTTTATAATTATTTACAAGGATTTTGGTTGGATGACACTCCTCTTACTGTAGGTGGCACAGGATACAACCCTGGTAGCGCTGAGCTTACTAAATATGTATTCCCAGATGATCCAAATGATGGTGACGGATGGAGTATGTGTACAACAGATTTAGGAAATGGTGATAGAAGAACTTTACAAGCATCAGGTCCTCTTTTATTGAAACCTAGTGTAGAAAATGAATTGATCATTGGAGCGGTTTGGGTACCAGATTTAACTTACCCATGTCCTGATATTTCAAGACTTCAAAGAGCAGATGATTTAGCTCAAGCATTGTTTGATAATTGTTTTGATATTATTGATGGTCCTACAGCACCAGATGTTTGTCCAATTGCATTAGATAGAGAAATTATTCTTGTATTATCAAATGATACAGTGGCAAGTAACAATGCTTTTGAAGCTTATTTTGAAAGAGACATCTTGGCAGCTGAGGCTATTCCTGATTCACTTGCTGAATACAAATTTGAAGGTTATAAAATCTATCAATTGGTAAATTCTTCAGTAACTCCTCAAGAGCTGAATGATATCGAAAAAGCAAGATTAATAAGACAAGCTGATATCACAAATGGTGTCGGTGAAATTTATAATTGGACTTCTTCAATTAATCCTAATGAAGGAGCTGGTGATCTGATCTATACTCCAGTTAGAGAAGTAGATGGAGCAGATGCAGGCGTAAGTCATACATTTAGAATCACCGAAGATGCTTTTGCGGACGGAGATACAAGATTAATAAATCATAAGGAATACTACTTTTTAGTTCTTGCTTATGCTTATAATAATTATGAAACCTTTAATCCAGTAGGTCAAGTAGGGCAAGCTTCACCTTATCTTGAGGGAAGAAAGAATATTTCAACTTATACAGTAGTACCAAGACCTATAGTTTATACAAATCAAAATGCCGAATATGGAGATGGTGCTGTAATCACAAGAATTTCAGGTGTAGGTGTAGGTGGAAACTTCTTAGATATGGATTCTACCATGTACGACAAAATATTGGAAGGTGGCTTTAACGGTGAGATTGTATATCAAGAAGGCGCAGGGCCAATTGATGTGAAGATCTATGATCCAATAAATGTACAAGACGGAAACTTTAGCTTGGAAATAATCGGTGATGAAGCAAATGATGATAGTTGCAAATTGTCTCCAGACGCGAAGTGGGTACTAACCAATAATGATACTGGTGAAAAAATAAGCTCTGAGCAATCTATTGAAACTTTAAACGAACAATTGATTCCAGAATTTGGAATTTCATTGGCAATTAAACAATCAGTAGAGCCAGGAAAAAATCAAAATAATAACGGTGCCATCGATGTAGTAAGTGAATATCAAAACGATCTTGGTCAAAGATGGTATAGTGCACTTATAGATGATGGACAAGGATTGGACTTACCTCCTAACCTCATACCGATATTAAACTTTATGAGAACTGGTTCAGGTGAAGCTTTTAACGAACAAGATCTAGATTCTGATTTTTCAACATTAGGTGAAAGAACTTGGTATCCATTTTTCTTGACTGATGGACGAAGTGAAGATGAAAATAATAATGCATTACCTTTCTATCTGACACCAGCATGGGAAGGAAGACAGGAAACACTAAATCTATTAAATAAAAGAGGATTAGAACCTCTCAACAATGTTGATGTGGTGTTTACTTCAGACAAATCAAAATGGTCTAGATGTATTGTTGTAGAAACAGGCAGTCCAAACTATGAATTATTTGGTTATACAAATCAAGGAGGAGTTGACAATATGGACGTTAGAGATGCACCATCTGTAGATAAAGATGGGAACACAGAAGGAAGCACAGGATTCAGTTGGTTCCCAGGTTATGCAGTTGATGTTGAAACAGGAAAGAGACTAAATATCTTCTTTGGTGAAAATTCAATATATGGAAATGATTATACGGATTTTATAGATGGCGGTAATCCAATTGGAGCTGATATGATGTACAATCCTACAAGCCAGTTTTTCACTGATATTCCAACAACCAATAATGGAGATCCAATCTCTATAATTGCAGGTGGCCAACATATTGTTTATGTTACTCAACAAGATTATGATGGTTGTGCTGATTTACATGAAAGAATTACTGGAAGTTCGATTAAAAAACTAGAAGCATATCTAGCCGTTACTTGGGCTTCACAATCTCTATTGCCTGAAGGAACAAGTATGTTATCATATGCTGATGGTGCTGTACCAAACGACCTAATTGTTAAACTTAGAGTTGAAAATGGTTATGGTAAAGAAACAGTATATAATTCAGATGATCCTGATGTTTGTAGCGTAGAAGGAGAAAACCCAGTTTATGAATTTGAGATAAGCGGTAAGCAAACAACGGATGTTGAAGTGGAAAAAGCAAATGATGCACTTTCAATGGTGAATGTAGTTCCTAATCCTTACTATGGATTTTCTACATATGAATCAAGTCAAACAAACAAGACTGTAAAAATCACCAATCTTCCTGATGAAGCTACTGTAACTATCTTCTCACTTGATGGTAAATTCATAAGACAGTTTAGAAGATCAGAAGTGATAAACAATAAAACTGGTTCAAACCCAGGGACGGTAAGAACACAAACTGTTCCTGACGTAATTTGGGATTTAAACAACAGTACAGGAATTCCTGTAGCAAGTGGAGTTTACTTGATACATATTTCCGCTCCATCTTTAAATGCAGAGAAGACCATAAAGTGGTTTGGAGTTAATAGAAAATTTGACGCTTCAGGATTATAAAAAATAAAATAGATTGGGGAGCTACGGCTCCCCAATAAAACCAACAATATGAAAAAAGTTTTATACACATTTATATTTTCAGCTTGTATTCTAACCATGGCCTTTGCTGGTAACCCTGATAGACAAGGGGAGTCTGGCGCAGGTGAACTTTTGCTAAATCCATGGGCAAGAAGTGCAGGCTTACATTCAATGGGTACCTCTTTTGTTTCTGGAGTAGAAGCACTTAGGTTAAATCCTGCAGGAATTGGTAGACTATCTGGAAGAGAAGTATATCTAGGTAACACAAGATTATACGAAGGTTCTGATATTCAACATAATGGAGTAGGTTATGCTCAAAGAGGTAATGGAAATGGCGCTTTTGGATTTAGCTTAGCAATTATGGACTTTGGAGAAATAGCTGTAACAACAGAGGACCAGCCTGAAGGAAATGGATCATTCATTTCACCAAACTTTGTAAACCTTGGAATGGGCTATTCATATACCTACGAAAATAAAATATCTGTAGGTATCTTATTAAGAGCTATATCTGAAACTTTACCAAACTTATCAGCTTTTGGATTGGCTATTGACACTGGAGTACAATATGTATCAGGAGATAGAGACAATTTTAAATTAGGTATAGCATTGAGAAATATTGGGACTCCAATGAGATTTTCTGGAGAAGGCCTTTCTCGATCTGTCATTGTAAATGAAAATGAAGATCCAAGAAAATTTGATGCAAGAGCGGAAGGATTTGATTTGCCTGCAGTACTTAACATTGGAATTTCTTATGACTTTTACTTACAAGAAAGTATATATGTGAGAGGTGTTGCAAACTTTACTTCAAATGCTTTTTCTAGAGACCAAATCGGAGCAGGAGCAGAATTGAATTTCAGAGACATTATTACATTGAGAGGAGGATATAAATATGAAGTAGGCTCATTAAATTCTGTTGTCCAAAACATATACACAGGGGTTTCAGCTGGTGGTACCTTGAATGTTCCTCTTAAGAAAGGATCATCTACTAAGCTTGGAATAGATTATGCCTATAGAACAACTAATCCTTATAGAGGAACTCACAATTTTGGCATAAGACTAAGTTTTTAATTACATTTGCATATATTAAGGCTTTAAAGCTTTACAAAAGATACAAAAGACGTTTTCATTTTAGGATGGAGACGTCTTTCTTTAGCTAATAAGGATTCATTTAATTAACCGAAAAACTCATAATTATGTCTGGGTATAGCTATATGACTCAAGAGGGTTATGACAAACTGAAAGGA
>CALHKJ010000341.1 GCA_938033975.1 uncultured Saprospiraceae bacterium
AATGGAGAATTTGGTACTCCATTCATGACAACAAGCGAACCTTTAAAACGACTACCTGTTAGTCCTTCCATATAGTTATTTCTAACTGTTTGAGTCTCATTAATTACTCTAATACCGCCGGTATTCGGTCTACGATTACCAAAGAAATAATTGTTCTCAACCAAGGTTTCATTTCCATGACGCATCGTCAAAGTACCCTGGCATTCATAAAAACAGTTATTCCTAAAAGTATTTTGACATGATTTACTTGAGATAATTTCAAGCTCGCCACCACATCTTTCGAAATAATTATTTTCTACAACGGTATTTGAATTTGAAAGAGAATAATGGCTTGTGCCTACTCTCAAAGTCTCTCCTCCATTTGAACCCAACAATGGTCTGTAACCAAAGTAATTGTGTGAAATCACATGATTATTCTCTCTATCGCTTTCATCTTTTAATCTCACAGCCAAAGTAACGCCTCGGTTTCTTTTAGCAACCAAATAATTATGATCGAAAGTATTGTTCTTACCATATATCTCAATCCAGTAGTCAGTGTCAAATCTTTCTGAAGGATTGTAATTATCGATTACACATTCTGTCACTCGACAATTATTACAAGAAGTAGTTTTGTTTTGCTGGAAAGATATAACAGAACTAGTTGGCGTAAATCCATTTCTAAAAACCACACCTTCTAATTGTAAATAAGAGCCCCCCATCTTGACATAAGATTGCCCTTCAAAAAATACTTCGCCTTTTTCTTCGGCAAGAATTACAATTGGCGCTTCAGCTGTACCATTTAATGCAAATTGCAGCTCGGCATCTTTCCACACACCATTTGCTAGCTTAATGGTATCTCCTGGCATTGCCTTATCACATGCCGAATGAAAATCCTCAACGTTCTTTACCAAGATTGATTTTGGTGGTGTTGTTGGTAATTTTTTAGATGTATTACATGCTAGTAAAACCAACATGGAAAGTAAAAATGTCATAGTATAAGAAATATAATTCACCATTATAAAATTGAAAAATAGGCGCCCAAAATAGGCGCCCATATACCAAATATGAAAAAACTATTTTTTTGATTTAATCCAATTTGCTTCACAAAAAATCATTTCTTGTTTACGCTAAATTGAACAATTTCTTTAAGATGATAACCCATGGCTTTCATGGCTCCTTCTGGATTTCTTTCTGAAATCATCTCTAATATATTTCGATGCTCTTCTATCGTGTTTCTATTTGTTGTTTTACAAACTTTGAGGCTAGTAAAACTTTTAACAATGTCAGGGGTAATTATCATCATTAAAGACTTAAGGACGTTGTTTCTGCTTGCCTCAGCAATTTTAATATGAAAAAGTAAATCTTCCTCAATTGCAATTTCGTTTTGAAGTAATTTTTTCTCGTATTGATTTAAAGCTATACTCATTTGTACAATATTATCAGCAGTGTGGTTGATTGCTGCCAGTCTTGTAGCTTCTTTTTCCAATAAAACCCTAGTTTCAACCAAAGACTGAAAATCAGTATGCTCTATTTCAAGAATATCAGTAATTAATCCTTCTAAAGCTGTGAGACCCAGGCCTGAAACAATAGTTCCACTTTGAGGTAAAACCTTAACAATCCCGTAAATTTGTAACTTATGAATAGCCTCTCGCACTTGAGACCTGCTAACACCTAGATGCTCGGCCAACTTTCTTTCTGGTGGAAGTCGATCACCTGGCTTTATTTTCCCTTCACCTATTTGGTCCTTGATTTGTCTTATAATCAAATCAACAGGCCTTTCTAACTTAATCTTATTTAAATTCTCTAACATCTCAAAGGTGGCTAAATATCTAAAATATTGGTTAACCAATTATTGGTCAACCAAATTTATCATATTATCACATCTCACCAAAATTAAATTGCAAATAATAATTGAATCGAAAAGTTTTATTTTATGCCATATATCATTTCCAAATTTTACGTCGTAAAAAATTAATCAACAATGTTTTATTCTGATTTACCGAAATATACTTTCTGAAACCAAATTAATAACACCATTTTCAAAAGTATTTAGTTAATACTTATCAATTTCTACTATGACATTAGGTATTTCAATTTGTGATACTTAATTTGGTCTTACAATTGAATTTTGATTGACGGAATCAGAATTTCCATTAAATAAGGCAGCGAAATTACAACTGATGAAAAATTGGTATTGGATCTTTTTATCCAAAATCTAGCATAATCAGTGTAGAAGCTGATACCATAAAGATGAAAGGTCGCTTTTTCGAAAGTGGTCTTCGGAGTTTTAATGCTATCAATCCCCAAGAAGATATTGTGCCTTCTTGGGGTTTTTTTTGCCCCTTTCTCAGCAAAATATTGTAATAAGCCCATAATCCAGGAATTGATCCTAAAGTCAACTCAGCTTATTTGTACATATCCTATAGAAAAGGTCTAATCCATTCTCTAAATCATCAAGCATTACCAACCATTGACCTAGTTGTTTACGATAAGTAAAAAAGAAGCTTGTTCGTTTACCAATTGGTGATCCCAAAGCTAAAATTTGCTCTTTTCTTTGAATTATGTTCAAAAGTGAACAGCGAGTCAATAAATAATTTGACTCACTTGCAACCATTCGAGCCCAAACAAGCTCTTATTAATGTAGGTTCTAAATAATTGTGTCTTAACAAAGTATTATAGAAATTTTAAGACCCAAACATACAAGTTAGATATATCTTACGTTAGAGATTTATTAAATGCAAGACCACTTCATATATTATTAATTTTTAAACAATCATTTATTATGAAAAAAATGTCCTATCTGTTTGTAGGTGCAATCATGTTAATCCTAAGTTCTTGTGGAAAAGACACTGGCACAGCAGAAGTAACTTATTTCAAAGCAGAAGCCGTTTATGGTGATCTTGAAGATTCAAGAAATACAGCTTTAAATGCCCCAACAACTCCAATTGAAAATCCTGGTAAAATTTATATCGGGGAGGATTTTATTTTAATCGGTGAAGAAGGAGTCGGTATTCATGTTTTGGACAACAGCAATCCATCAAATCCAATTCAAACAAATTTCATCAACATTCCTGGAAACAAAGAATTCTACGTAGAAGGAGATAAAATTTATGCAGAATCTGTATATGATTTTATGGTTGTTGATATCAGCAACAGAAATGCTGCTACTCTAGAAAGCAGAGCAAATGGAGTGATTGCACAGCCTTTTTTTAATGACAAAGGTGAAGCACTTCTAAAATTCACCTACAGTCAAGTAACTGAAACATTAGACATTGGCTCTGATGTTTACAGAGAAGTACAAGTAAATAATTGGGCTTACTTCGATTATTTACAAAATGTAATTCCAAACTCAGCTGTCCCTTCATCATTTGCAGGTACAACTGGACAAAGTGGAACAGTAAACAGAGTTGCTGTTGATGGTGACAATGTTTTTGTTATCACTAAAAATGATATTAAGATTCTTGAAGAATCTGGTTCATCTTTAGAACTGATTGGAAACAGAAATGTTTGGGGAACTACTCTTGAAACAATCTTTGTACATGATGATCATATTTTC
>CALHKJ010000342.1 GCA_938033975.1 uncultured Saprospiraceae bacterium
GTCACCTAGAATATTGAGGGCATCACTTATTTTAAAAACTTCATCTGATGGATCTTTCAATTCAAATTCTTCCATAACTGCTGATTGAAGAAGAACCTGATCAGTAATTTCAGAATGTCGATTCTTTTTAATTGTTCTGAAATGTTCCATCATTTTGTTTTTACCAATTGTATAGAGATAGGACTTAACATTATCAAGTTTTGAAAGCTTACCGCTTATTGCATTTTCATAGAGAATCACTATAGATACTTGGAAGATATCTACAGCTTCATCTTGAGAGAATTTGCCATTATTTTGAACCCAAGCTAAAAAAGATGCTCGATGATCATCATAAATTTTTGATATAGCTAACTCTTCATTCTCACGAATGTATTCTGCCCAATTAGTAGTTGATTCCATGATTAAGTGATGAATTGACCAAAAAGTAACCTTTGGTTACAATTTAAAGGTAAGAATATGTATTTAATTAAGTGTCAAATTGACAAATAGAAAGCGATGGAACAATATATGAACGTATAGTTTTGATTAGCTTTGCGTAAAATTTCAAATACACTTTTCATGTTTAAGATCTTCAAGAAAATTTTTGGTACCAAATACGATAGAGATGTCAAGGAATACAGCCCTGTTGTGGATGTAATTAACGAACACTTTGAGTCTTACAGGTCTTTATCTAACGACCAATTGAGGAATAAATCACTTGAATTCAAATCCAAAATCGCTGATTTTCTCAAAGAAATTGATGACGAAATTTCTGAATTGAATCAGAAAGCTGCCGATACGGCAGATGTCTTTGATAAAGAGGCGATTTATAATGAAATAGATGCATTGGTTAAAGAAAGAGATACAGAACTTGAAAAGGTCTTAAAAGAAATTCTGCCTGAAGCTTTTGCTGTTGTCAAAGAAACTTCAAGAAGGTTTAAGGATAATACAGAAATAAGAGTAACAGCAACGGATCACGATAGAGAGTTGGCTGCTACAAAAGAATACATCACTATTGAAGGGAATGAGGCTGTTTGGCAAAACACTTGGATTGCTGCGGGGGGAGAGGTGACATGGAACATGTTACATTATGATGTGCAGTTAATCGGTGGTATGGTTCTGCATGATGGTAAAATTGCCGAGATGCAGACTGGAGAAGGTAAAACATTGGTTGCTACCTTACCTGCTTATTTAAATGGTCTTACTGGCCAAGGAGTACACGTAATTACAGTAAATAATTATTTGGCAAGAAGGGATTCAGAATGGGTTGGTCCTATTTTCGAATTCCTATTCCTTACCGTAGATTGTATAGACAAATACAAACCACATTCTGCTGAAAGAGTTCAAGCCTACAAAAAGGATATTGTATACGGGACAAACAACGAATTTGGTTTTGACTACCTAAGAGATAATATGGTTCGGTCTGCAGAAGAAAAAGTGCAAGGCAAACACCATTATGCAATGATTGATGAGGTGGATTCTGTTTTGGTAGATGATGCAAGAACGCCATTGATTATTTCTGGTCCTGTAACAAAGGGTGCAGACGAACAAGATTATATAGAGTTGAATCCCAAGGTAAAGAGATTGGTTGATGAGCAAAAGAAAATGGCGAATGCGTATTTAGCGGAAGCGAAAAAACTCTATAAAGAAGGAAGAACAGGACACGAAGAAGGCGAAGGCGGAATGTCATTATTGAGAGCTTACAAAGCCTTGCCAAAGCATAGACCACTTATCAAATTCTTAAGTGAAGATGGGATTAAATCCTCCATGCAAAAAGCGGAGAATCATTATATGCAAGAGCAGAATAAAAATATGCACTTGGTTACTGAGCCTTTGCTTTTTACGATTGACGAGAAAAATAGAAATGTAGAATTAACAGATAAAGGAAGTGATTTTCTTGCGCAGGGAGAATCTGATGGTAATTTCTTTGTCATGCCAGACATTACCTATGAGATGCAACAGCTTGAGGAGAAGGAAGCAGCGGAAGGGAAAAAACTATCAGAAGAAAGAGATACACTTATTTCGGATTTTAGTATCAAGTCAAGAAGGCTACATGCAGTAAGTCAATTGTTGAAAGCTTACACCTTGTTTGAAAACAATGATGAGTATGTTGTGATGGAAGGCCAGGTTAAAATCGTAGATGAATCAACAGGAAGGATGATGGAAGGTCGTCGTTATTCTGATGGATTACATCAAGCGATAGAGGCAAAGGAAAATGTAAAGGTTGGAGACATAACTCAAACTTATGCCACAGTAACTTTGCAAAATTATTTCAGAATGTATCATAAGCTTGCCGGTATGACGGGTACTGCCGAAACGGAAGCTGGAGAATTCTGGGAGATATATAAATTGGATGTTGTTGTTATACCAACCAACCGACCAATTATAAGAAATGATCAAGAGGATTTGGTTTTCAAAACGAACAAAGAAAAGTACAATGCGGTAATTGATCATGTAGTTGAACAAACCACTGCGGGTCGTCCAGTTCTTCTTGGTACAACCTCTGTTGATATTTCAGAGAAGCTAAGTAGGATGTTGAATATGAGAGGTATTTCTCACAACGTCTTGAATGCGAAGCAACACCAAAGAGAAGCAGATATTGTCACAGAAGCTGGTAGAGCTGGTAAGGTTACGATTGCCACCAACATGGCAGGTAGAGGTACCGATATTAAAATTTCTGATGAGGTTAAAAATGCAGGTGGACTTGCTATTGTAGCAACAGAACGACATGACTCTAGACGTGTAGATAGACAGCTGCGTGGTAGAGCAGGAAGACAAGGAGATCCTGGATCATCTCAGTTTTTTGTTTCCTTAGAAGATAAATTGATGAGGCTTTTCAATTCTGATAGAATTGCAAATGTCATGGATAAGATGGGTCACAAAGAAGGTGAGGTTATCCAACATAGTGCCGTGACGAAATCAATTGAACGAGCACAAAAGAAAGTTGAAGAAAACAACTTTGGTATAAGAAAGAGATTGTTGGAGTATGATGATGTGATGAATATTCAGAGAGAGGCAATCTATACTAAGAGAGGTAATGCCTTATCTGGAACAAGACTTTCTGTTGATTTGTATAATATGTTTGCAGGATTGACAGAAGTTATTGTTGATGATGCTAAAGCTGCAGGAAATTATGACTACTTAAGAAATGAGTCATTGCGAACAATGGGTATTGATCCTTCATTGGATGAAGCTACCTTTATGGAAGCAAGTGTGGAAGATATAACAGAGCAATACCAAAAGCAGGTTTTTGCGATGTATGAAGAAAAAATGGATAAGGTAAGAGAGTTATTAATGCCAATCATTTCTAAGGTATATGAAACAGAGGGACACAGATACAAAAAGATATCTATCCCATTTGTAGCAGAAGGTGAAAAGCAATTGAACATTGCTGCCAATCTTGAAAAAGCCGTAAATTCAGATGGGGAAAGTGTACAGAAAGATATTGAAATGGCAGTTTCTCTTGCATTGATTGATGACAACTGGAAAGAGCACTTGAGATCAATGGATGAATTAAAAGACTCTGTGCAGTCTGCTTCATTCGAGCAAAAAGATCCATTGGTAATTTATAAGAAAGAGTCTTTTGAGTTATTTCAAGAACTAGTGTATAAGGTAAATGTCGATGTTTGTTCTTACTTAATGAAAGGCAAACTTTTGCTTGCAGCACCAGAAGAAGTTAAAGAAGCGAAAGAGAAGAAAACTGATTTTAGAAAGGTGTCAACCAATCAAGAAACAAGAGCGAGGAGAGCAGCAGCTGCAGCAGCAGGAAGACAACAAGCACAAAAACCAGAGACATTTAAGAGACAAGAAACAAAGGTCAAAAGAAATGACCCATGTCCTTGCGGTAGTGGGAAGAAATACAAACAGTGTCACGGAAAATAATTTTTATTAAAACCTTGTTTACAGATTAAATTAAATTTTATGAAAATAGTATTGGCCTTCTTATTTAGTATTTCAATAATATTTGGTTTAAAAGCTCAAGTTAGTATCCAAGAAGAAGATACGATCAAAAGATTTATGCAAGATTATGAGGCATCAAATCTTGAGAACTCAACACAAAAAGCTTGGAAGATTCAAATCATTGCTACCAATGATAGAAGAAAAATGGAAGATGCTATTTCGAAATTTGAAAGATACTTTCCTGAGCTTGATACTAATTGGTCTCACGAAAATCCTTACTATAAAGTAAAGGTTGGAGCTTTTGAAACCAAGGAAGATTTATATTCATTTTTACTGACAGTTAAACAACATTTTTCTGGGGCAATTCCTGTTGTAGAAAATATTGAAAAGGCAGAATTGGTTAGAACATAAGTGTCAACAAGCAAAAGAACATCTCAGTTTTCAAGAGGTATTGATTTACCTGCTATCCTAAGTTTTTTTGCATTAGCTATAATTGGGTGGTTGTCCTTATTTGCATCCACCTATGGTCCAAATGGTTTTTCAGATGTATTTAGTCTAAGTACCGAGATTGGCAGACAAACCATGTGGCTTGGCTTAAGTGTCATTGGCTTTGTGGCTATACTTTCATTTGATTGGAAGTTTTGGAGCACATTTGCTTACGTTATTTACGGGTTTTCAATTTTTTTACTTCTAGCGGTATTGATATTTGGAACAGAGGTAAAGGGTTCCACTTCTTGGTTTAATATTGCTGGCTTTTCATTTCAGCCATCTGAATTTGCTAAACTTGGTACCTGTCTCGCTTTAGCTTCATTATTGGGCTCTACTCAAATAAATATTAAATACAACAAACACTTTTTCTTAGCTCTTGGTCTTGCCATTATTCCAGCCTTTTTAATCTTGCTTCAGCCAGACGCTGGTTCTGCTTTGGTGTTTTCTTCCTTTTTGATATTATTTTATAGAGCTGGTGCCAACTCACTGTATTATGTTTTGGGAATTGCATTTGTGAGTAATGTTATTTTGACTTTGGTCTTTGGCATTACTCCGATTCTTGTTCTTACCCTACTTGCAGTGATTGGTGTTTTGATGGTTACAATCAATTCAGATATCCGTTTTCTCGCCAATTTTTTGCTCATGTCATTGGCAAGTTTTGTCTTTTATAGATACGGTTACGTGTACCCTGTTTTTGGTGTATTGCTTTTGGTGACTATTGGCTTGGCAGTTTACATGATAAAGGAAAATAAAATTCAGCAATTGGCTTTGACAATTTTGTCTGGAGTCACCTCTGTAATTTTGACCTTGATTACCAATTGGTCCTTTAACAATGTTCTTTTACCTCATCAACAAGATAGAATTAATGTTTGGCTTAGACCAGACTTATGTGAACCAAGGGGTTCCTTATATAATATTATACAATCAAAAACAGC
>CALHKJ010000343.1 GCA_938033975.1 uncultured Saprospiraceae bacterium
CCTGATGAATCAAATTTCCATCTAAAATCCTTCTTCCAATATATTTACTGACAACATTTTTACCTTTGCTCATAATTAGAATGATAAAAGAAAGAAAAATAATTGATATAATACTGCCCTGTCACTTTTTTGGAAGCGTAAATACCTATGCATTTTATTTTATTGGAAATATAAAATGGGAGGCGCATGAAAATTTTCAAAAGAGATCAATGAGAAATCGTTGTTCTTTCAAAACCGCAGTTGGGGAAAAACAATTTAGTGTCCCTTTGAAGGCAGGCAAAAACCAACAATTACCTATTCGAGATGTAAAAATCTCTTATTCCGAAAATTGGGTAAAAAACTTCGCGCATTATCTAATCACCAACTACTCTGCTTCGCCCTACCTAGATTACTACATAGCAGGCTTTATTCAAATTTTATCAAAAAAACATGATCATCTATGGGATCTGAATTGGGAACTAAACCAGCTAATAATTGATTTATTAGATATAGATATTTCAATCGAGAAAACTGATGATTGGATAAGGTCTTATGGAGAAAGTGCAATAGACTTACGCTACAATTCAATGACAATTGATCATAATTATCAATATCCACAGCTTTTTAAAGAGAAAGGAATTGATTTCATTGACAATCTCTCCATCTTAGATCTTCTCTTTTGTTGTGGCCCAGAAGCCCAAATTCATCTCCAAAATATTGCTGATCAAATTATGGATAAAAATTATATGTAATAAATCGGTAATTTTGTACACTTAAAGTAAATGTCTGATCAACAAATAATTATTTACGGAAGTGAAATAATAAAAAAAAGAAAATGAAGCATTTGATTGAGAATGATGAATCGAAACTCTTTAATGACCAATTAGCTAAGGCTGTTGATTCTCTTCACAATATTACAGTCAAGATAAATCACCAAGAGCTAGAAAAAACTGTTTCGGATGTGCGGGATCGAATCAATGACCCATACATGTTTGTGATTGTAGGTGAAGTCAAAGCAGGCAAAAGTAGCTTCATTAACGCCTTACTTGACTCTAAGGAGGAGATTTGTAAAGTCGCTGCATCTCCTATGACCGACACAATTCAACAAATTACATACGGCCCAGAAGTCAAAATAGAAGACATTAATCCTTATCTAAAAAGAATCTATCAGCCGATTGAGATACTAAAAGAAATTGCAATTGTAGATACACCCGGCACAAACACAATTGTTGATCATCACCAAGAAATTACAGAAAACTTCATTCCTACTTCCGATCTTATTGTTTTCGTATTTGAATCTAAAAACCCATATAGACAATCTTCATGGGAATTTTTTGATTTCATAAATGAGGACTGGCACAAAAAAATAATCTTTGTCCTTCAACAGAAAGACCTGATGGTTCCTGCAGATCTTGAAACGAATATCAAGGGCGTCTATGACCAAGCAGTTAAAAAAGGAATTAAAGAACCAAAAGTATTTGCTGTATCTGCTAAGCAAGAACAAGAAGGTGATAAAGAAATAAGCGGATTCATTCCGGTCCGAGACTATATCAAAGAGAATATAACTGGAAATCGTGCTCCATTTTTAAAGATTGAAAATAACGCGCAAACTGCTTTGATGATTAATGACAAAATCTATAAAGGAGTATTGATCAGAAAGGAACAGTATGAAGCAGATTTAAGATTCAGAAGAGACATCAAAGAAACCTTGGATGAGCAAGAACTTAGAACTGAAAAACAAATTAAATCTTTGGTGGATAATCTTCTGTCAAGTTATGACAAAGTGACAACGGAAAAGGAAATGGAGCTCAAAGAAGGCTTAGGGATTTTTTCCTTAGTGAAACGATCTTTTAAATCAATGTTTGGTGGTGGCAATAATGCAAAACAATGGTTGGAAGGCATGTCAAATGAATTAGAAAAGGAATTTGACATGAAGTTGAAAGACAAACTTCAAGACGGCGTGGTGGATATCGCAGAAAGCATACAGGACATGGGTAAATTGGTTGATGCAAAAATTAAGAATAGCCAGACAATCCTAAAAGATGACCATGAGATATTTGCAGACATAGCTGAAAGAAGGGCCAATGTATTAAGAGATCTACAACAAGCCTTTTCAGGATTTCTAAAAAAATCTGAAAACTTTTATGACCCTGAATTACTAGGTGAAGGCAAAAGCATTATGCCTAATATTGCAACTGGTGGAGCCATGGCCGTAGCTGGATTATTGGTCACAGTTATACAAGGTGCTGTGTTTGATATCACTGGAGGAATTATAACCACATTAGGTCTTGTCTTTGCAGGAGTTACTGTTGGACTGAAGAGAAATAAAGTCGTTGCAGGATATAAAGAAGCCGTAAAAAAAGGACGTAGTCAGATCAAAGATGATATTACTGAAAAGCTAAAAAATTATACTGCAAAAATCAAAGAAAGAATAGATCGCAACTTTTCTAACTTTGATAAATTATTGGATGAAGAAAAACAAACCATTGAATTTCTGGATTCTGAATTTGACAGAATTAATAAAGAATTGGATGGTATAAATCAAGAGGTCCAGAAATATTTGGCTTAGCACAAATGGCAAAAAAGTATGCAATTATAGATATAGAAACTACCGGTGGTCTCGCAAAAAGAGACAAGATTACCGAGATTGCAATAGTTGTAAGTGATGGTAAGCAGATCATCGATCAATATGACACACTTGTCAATCCAGGCATAAGCATTCCTTATAACATAACAAGAATAACCGGCATCACCAATGACATGGTAGTCGATGCACCTAAATTTTATGAGGTTGCAAAAAAAGTGGTTGAGATGACTGAGGACACGGTCTTTGTAGCACATAATGTCAGCTTTGATTATAGCTTTATTCAAAAGGCTTTTTCATCCCTAGGTTACAGCTTTTCCAAAAGAAGACTTTGCACCGTAAGGATGAGTAGAAAAGCATTTCCTGGTTTAAAATCTTACAGCTTGGGAAATCTCATCAAACACTTTGATATCCCAGTTAAAGATAGACATAGAGCCTTGGAAGACGCTGTAGCTACAACTAAGATTTTTCATAGGATCTTGGAACAAAAGCCAGCAGATATCAAGGAGAGGCAACTGATTGCAAAATCTGTTGCGCTTTCAAGATTACCTGAAGGCATTACCTTAGATTATATCAATAGCCTACCCACCGAAGCAGGTGTATATTACATGTCAGATGAATCCAATGAGATTGTATACATTGGTAAGAGTATTAATATTCAGAAAAGGATCAAGCAACACTTTTCAAAAGTGGACTCTAAGACAGATAAAATGATCCAAAGAGTACGATCGATTCACTACGAATTGACAGGAAGTGAATTAGCTGCGCTCATCAAAGAAGCAGTTGAAATAAAGCAGTTAAAACCAGAAATCAACAAAGCACTAAGAAGGTCTGACTATCCTTATGGAGTTTATATAGTAGAATCGGAGGACAGCTACCACAAATTCAAATCAGCCAAGATCACTTCTGCAATTGAGAATAGCTACGAGATTATTAGCAGAAATAGTTCTGCAAGATCTGCAAAGTCCTTTATCAAAAGGTACACAGATGCATTCGGATTGTGCAAACAAATAAATGGTGTTGAAAAAGATACAGGTGGAGCTTGCTTTGATTACACACTTCAAAAATGCCTAGGTGCCTGCATCCAATTAGAGGCGCCAGAATCTTACAACGAAAGAGTCTACGAAGCTGCAGAAATGACCAACGTTTTTCTTGAGCCAAATTTTATTATTGTCGATCATGGAAGAAGTGAGGATGAAAAGGCTGTCTTCCTGATTGAAGAAGGAGTCTTTCAAGGCTATGGATATATTTCCTCCGAAGATGTATTCCATGGAATAGAAGAAATAAAAGAAGCCATTCAGTTCATCAAAACAGATAAACAAATTACTTCCATTGTGAGAAATCAATTAAGCACAAATCCCAATCTAAATATTATAAAGTTTTAATTGAAGTTTTGAATCAATAGAAGCAGTGTTAGAATGGACATGGCTTGTCCTACGGAATCACCTAAGACTTCTGTCCAATTGACTTTTTCTTTTGATTCTTGTTCAGTTTGTTCTGTTGTTTTAAATGTTACAGAAATTACTGACCCCTCATTTACTTCAGGATAGCGATTAAATATTCCAAAATTTTTGATTCGCTTTACTTCTCCATTTGGATGCTTCACCACGAGAGATCTTTTGTTTGCATTATCATTAAAACCACCAGCATATTCATTGATGTAAAAGAGTGCATTCTTTCCGTCATGATAAGGCACATGAATCTGATTGCCTTGATTTATTGACTCACTTGAAAGGACTTCCCATACATTGGTAGCGCCCGCAATAGTAACAAATTGACGTTGTTTAGGAATTGTGATAGTATCTCCTCCCCTTACGATGAAATCAAACTTTGAATTAGGGTTTTCAAAAATATCATTCAACTTAACAACAATCGCTCCGTATTCATCTTCTGCTCGTTGCAATGAAGCTCCTTCTGGAAATGCTTCGTTTGTGAGTCCTCCTGCACGCTTTATGATGCTACTTATCTTTTCATTTTCCCCAATAATAGCATAAGCACCTGGAGACTTAACCTCACCTTTAAGTATAATTGATTCTTGCAACTCAAATTCTGGAACAAACCTAACTGCGACCTTATCGAATGGTGATAATTGGTAACCATCATCAAAGCCTATAGGTTTATAGCTATCTCTATCTAATTCTAGTTTTGCAATAACTACATTAGTTGGTTCATTATCTTTGATTACAACCCTAGAGACCTCAACATTATTTGTTGCTGCGCTCAGTTTAAACCCTTGAGCAAGTACAATCAGATCCTCTATATTCATATCCTTTCCATATTGGAAAGTTCCAGGATTATTCACTGCACCGTAAATCGAAACAACAGACTCTTCTATGAAGGTATTATTGCTATAAATGTAGATACTATCAAAAGGATTCAATTCAATATTTTGTTCATTAAGAGGGTTATCAATGATTGATTGAATGTCTGTAACGGTAACGTATTCTATTACCTTTGGATTCAAGGGGTCTTTTCGATATACGGTACCATAACTTGAAGCATCCCTTCGCAGTCCACCGGCAAGTATCACTGCTTCTCTCAATTTTACTTTATTTGAAACATCATAAGGAAACTCATCAGGAAATCTCACTGCGCCATCAATTTGAATAACTGACTCATCCGTAAATCTCTCTTTGGCCCAGACGGTAATGATATCCTCATTTCGTAAATCAAGATTGAAATTGCTGTTTTGGTTTTCCAAAATTTCATTGATATTAATCTCTTCAAATTCGAAACTTCCATCAACATTTTTTCTCTTAATAAAGGCTATATCAGTTCTGGATTCGGCTTTAAGTCCTGCAAGATTAATAACATCAAAAACTTTCATATTGGAAGTACGTTCAAACAGTCCTGGGTTTTTTACTTCACCTTGTACTTCTACATAATTACCAGCTGATGCAGAAATGGTATCTATGCTGATCACATCTCCATTTCTCAGGCTAAAATTTGAATTTGTATTTCTCAATTGCCTTAAATCAACATCCGTTTGAATCATTTGATCATTATCAAATCGTTGTATCCTAATTGTTTTAAGTAAGGCATTAAACTTTTCACCGCCTGCATATTCAACCAATTCTATGATTCCTTCATTCTCAAGCAATTCGTATTTCATTGGTCTCCTGATGGCTCCTTGTATTTCGACAACTTTACTTGCTACTGGGATTAGAATGATATCATTATCATTGATAAAAAGCTCATTTGAATAGTTTGGATCATTCATGTACTTGTAAATATCCATTTGGATTACTTTCCCATTTGCCTTTGATAACATTATGTTTCTTACTGAACCTAGATTTGTAGGCCCTTGGGATTCTGCCAGAGCATTAAAAGCATTATTAATCGCAGGTATGGTAATTGAACCAGGCTTAAAAACTTCTCCTCTTATACTCACAGATACAGTTCTTGATTGACTAAGAGTAACATCCATTTCCCCATCTGAAAAACGATAATATTCCGAAAGCACAGATTGCAATTTTCGCCTAGCTTGACTTAATGACAAGCCTTTCAAAAATACTCTTTTTGATCCTCCTAAAATTGCAACATAACCATCTTCGCTAATTGTATATTGCTTATCCAATTTTGAACTTCCCCATATCGAGACAGAAATGACATCACCGCTTCCCAAAACGTATGACTCAGGTGCATCAAGATTAACGTCATCCATATAGGTCCTAATCAGATTTTTACGAAACAGTTCTTGTCCATAAATTTCTGGCTCTGGCAATTCTTCATCATCCTCTTCATTCATCTCCTCTTCATCAAATAGAACCTTTATTGTGTCTATTTCCATTTCAGGATCTTTCAACTCTTCTTCCTCTGTATCCTCCTCCGTTTTACTTGGGTTGTTGAGATTCCTTTCAGCCTCAAGAATCACTTCTCTTATAATCTGAATTTCTTCCGGAGTTACGTCTTCAAGTGAAGTAATATCAATTCCACGTTCAATCAACGCCGCTTCAACAACTTCACGATCTAATCCTCTCTTTTCGAGTTCTGCAACAACTTCTTTCTCTGTAAGGATGGGTGACTGAGCCAAAACTTGGCCTTGAAATGCAAAAAGCATAATTACTACCAGGGATAGGTATCTTAGTTTCATCTTATTTCGAATTGTAGTTTAATATTATAAAAAATGAATTTTATAAATATCTAGAGTCAAAGATAATACATATTTGTATTTATTTAATATAAAAAATAGTTATTCACAATTTTTCGTATCACATCGTCAATTCTGAGTAGGAAATAGGCTCTAAAAGAGGAATTAATGCATCACATAAGCCAATCATAATTTACTTAACAAAGTAATAGGCTTATCTATTATGTTTAGTTAGCCTTATTTTTGGGAGAATCGTAATTATGACTATAATCCATCACAAGTTTGAAAGTGAAATACTTAGGGATTGTCTTCACTTTGATATTAAATCTGAAACTATTCTTTTCGGACTGAACTTATAATTATTTTGTGGCATGTTAAGATGTATATCCATTATTCTTCTATGCTTGATAAGTGCTTTGTCTTTCAGTCAGAGTTCCATGACCGAAAAATCAACAGATTTAGGATTTAGCTTCGGTTTTAATCTACCACTAGCAGATTTGCAAGATCGATTTGGTCTAATGTACGGTGGTGATTTTTCATTGAATTTTTATCAAGGTAATATTGGTAGCCAGTTTGGTTTCAAATTTGGTTTTCTTACAAGTGATAATGTCAAAGAAGATCCTCTAGCAGCATTCAGGACTTCAGGTGGAGAAATATTAACAAATACAGGAGCAATTGCAAACGTGACCTACCGAATGGCAGCTTCTTACATAGGAATTGACTTTAAAAAAACAGTATTTGATATTGGAGAAGCTGAAACAGCCAAATTCTATCTGGGTATTGGCTGTGGTGTCATGCAGCATAAAATTGCTTTTACTGATTTTTCTAAAACTGTACCATTGGTTTTTGATAATTACAACAAAGGTCTCAGTAGAAATTCTCGAGGTTTCTATTTAGAGCAACAATTTGGAATAAAGTTTAGAAATGGATCCAAAAAATTTGACCTTTCAATGATGTTCTTTGAGGCTTTTACTAAACCAGTCGGTTTGATAGAGTTCGATACCATGAATGATCTTCAAACACAAAGACTGGATGTAGGTGCAGGTCTTAAATTGACTTGGTATATAAGTTTGACAGCCGACCAAGTTGGCAAAGACATTTACTATTAATGTTTTGGATCGGTTATCGATTCTTCATCTTTATGTT
>CALHKJ010000344.1 GCA_938033975.1 uncultured Saprospiraceae bacterium
AAGATATTGATACAAAGTTCATATCACGTGGAGCACTAAATTATCAAATAGGAACTGCAAGTTATCTCAGAGCTTCAATAGGGCAGGGTTACCGTTATCCAACTATTACAGAACGATTTATTACAACATCTTTTGGTGGCATAAATATATTTTCGAATCCTACTCTAGAACCAGAAACAGGTTGGTCTGCAGAATTTGGATTGAAACAAGGATACAGGCTTGGGTCAATCAATGGATATTTGGATGGAGCCTTATTTTGGAATCAATATGATAACATGATGGAGTTTACCTTTGTAAACACAAGTAATGGTATTGGCTTTCGTTCGGAGAATGTGGGAGATATAGATATCAAAGGATTTGAATTGAATGCTGTGGGTAAAAGTAATATCTCACAATTGGGAATTGATTTTTTGATTGGTTATACATTTATCAATCCTATCTACAGAAACTTTGAGGATAATGAAGCACTTCAGTCTTCATTGTCAAGCTCATTGGAGTTAAAAGATGGTGTTCTTATAGATCGAGAACCGGTGAATGTGTTGAAGTATAGAAGCAAGCATAATTTCAAAAGTGATATTGGATTATCATTTAAAAATATTCGGCTTGGTGCAAATTATTCAATATTGAGTAGAGTTGACAATGTGGATCTTTTGTTGGCCAACTTTGCAAGTATAAGGGAATATAGGTCAATCAATAATGATGGTTATTCCGTATTGGATGTGAGACTTTCATATGAATACGAGCTTAAAGAAAAGATAAAAACGAAGCTTTCATTGATAGCTAAGAATGTATTCAATGAGGAATATACCCTTCGTCCTGGTTTGTTGGAAGCGCCACGGAATTTTGGTCTTAGGTTGGATCTGGAGTTCTGATTGAGAACTTCACAAGCTCTGTAACGTTATATTAAAAAACACATAGTATGCATTTATATAAATTTGGATTGTTGATCTTATTGGGTAGCTCTTTGCTTTTCATTTCTTGTAAAAATGAGGTAGGTGATGCGATGAATAAAGCAAAAGAAACCACTGAGAAGGTAGCCACCGACGCAACGCAAATGGTCAAAGAAACTGCTGACAATGTTGTGGATGCAGTGGAGGAAAATATTGAAGCAGTAAAGGAAAATATTACGGATAATGAGATGTCAAGCTCTGATGATGAAAGTACAATAGTAGCGCCAACAACAGATCCAAAACCAAAACAGTCTTCGGCTTCTTCTAATTCAGAAGGTAAAATAACTAAGCCGAAGCCAAAAACATCAGGGCAGGCTAGTCAAGTGCCTGTGAGTGAAACTGAAGTCGTAGAAGCACCGGCTCCTGTAAGTGAAGAAGTTGAAGAAGCTCCAGCTCCGGAAAGTGTTCCAACAAGCAAACCATATAGTCAGACTAGTGCCGCATCTAATGTTGAATCCACAAATGAGGGTCAAGTTTTGAAAGAAGTTTCGAAGCCCACAACAAGTGCAGTAAAAGAAAAGGTGGAGGTCGGATCTATTTCAAAGCCTAAGCCGACAACTAGTGCAGGAACAACAACTACAAGGATTGATAATGTTCCAACTAAATTTAGTCATGGGCCTTTTGATGCATTGTTGAGGAAAGTGGTTTCTGCGAGTGGTGTAGTTGATTATTCATTGTTGAAGGCCAATATCCAAGACCTAAATTCTTATTGTAAATCTTTGGAAGATAACCCGCCTTCTTCTTCATGGTCTAATAATGACAAGCTAGCTTATTGGATGAATGCATACAATGCTTATACTTTAAAATTGATTACAGAGAATTATCCGTTGAAGAGTATCACTGACCTACATGGTGGTAAGCCATGGGATAAAAAGTGGATTAATTTGGATTCAAAAAGCTTGTCATTGAATGATATTGAAAACGTAATCATCCGACCAACATTTAAGGATGCAAGAATTCACTTTGCTGTGAATTGTGCTGCAAAGTCTTGTCCACCTATAGCGAATTATGCTTTTACGGGCAGAAATGTAAATTCGAAAATGGATGCATTGACGAAAAGTTTTATCAATAGTTCATCTAATAGTATTTCAAAAAATAAGATCAGTGTCTCTAAGATTTTTGATTGGTACAAAGAAGACTTTGGAGATCTAATAGATTTTATAAATAAATATTCCGATGTACAGGTCGACCCAAATGCGACAATAGAATATATGGAATATGATTGGAGTTTGAATGGATAAAAGCTAAACTAGAAGACAAATAAAAAGCCATCAGCCGAAAGGCTGATGGCTTTTTTATTCTAGAATCAAATTTTTAGTTTGGTATTCTAAGTGTTTGGCCAGGATAGATCATGTTTGGATCTTTCAACATTGGTTGATTTGCTTCAAAGATTTCATTGAATCTCATTGGATCGCCATAAAATTGTTTTGCAATTTTAGAGAGGCTGTCTCCCGGTTGCACTTCATAAAATTTGGAAGTAGGAGGGGGAGTTGTTACTGAGATTCGGTCATCTACTGCTGCGATACCATCGACATTTCCTAACATCAAAATGACTTTTTCTTTGTCATCTACTGAATTGGTCAATCCATAAACAGTTGCAGTTCCATCATTGAATTCAACATCAAGGTTTTCAACAGGTACACCTGAGCCATTTATCATGTCTTTTAATACGCCAGCGGTCCTAGCGTTGCTTGCTGCTGCGTCAGCTGCTGCATCTGCTGCAGCATCATTGTTTGCTGCGGCGTCTTTCAAGACTTTCGACCCAGCATTCTTTAGAAAAGAGAATAATCCCATCTATTTCAATTGATTAAGAGTTAATTAATATTACAATATTATCAATTTGAAATTAGATTAAATAATTCCATAGGTGGCTATATTTTTTCATTTAGTGGAATATTTGCCAAAAGGCATCGAAATACTGTCTAAAATCAGGCATTTCAGTGCCCCTAATCATATTAATATCCCTATTAAAAGCCTATATTTGCGTTCATTTTTGAAGAAATTAAACAACGAAAATTGCTACAATGCAAGGAAAGGGACTTATAAAGATATTTTTCGTACTCTTAGTACTAGTATCTCTATTACAAATTCTATACACAGTACCGACGAGAAAGGTAGAAGCTAAGGCGGAAACTTTTGCTCAGGATGTAGCTGATGCAGCACCTCAAGGTGCAGACACATATGCTCTGAAGCAGCAGGCTAGGGCATCTTACCTCGACTCAATGTCATCTGAAGAGATTTTTAAAATTCCATTATTACAGGGTTTCACCTATAATGAGTTGAAAAACAAGCAATTAAACCTTGGGCTTGACCTAAAAGGAGGAATGAGTGCTGTTTTGGAGGTGGATCTTAAGGAATCACTGCAGAGACTGTCAGGAAATAGCAAAGATCCAGGCTTTAATACAGCTTTGGCGAATGCAGTTTCTGCACAACAGAATTCACAATCAGATTTTATAAATCTATTTTTCCAGGAATACCTAAAATTGCCGGATGATCAGCGTATTGGATTGGCAAGAATTTTCAGCCGTGATGCCGAAATGAAGGAATTGCTACAAGAGAAAAATGGTATTGGGACAGACGATGGAGAAGTAGTTCAATTGTTGAGACAAAAAGCCAATGAAACTGTAAATCTTACCTTCAATAGATTAAAGCAAAGAATTGATAAGCTTGGAGTTGTTCAGCCAAATGTAAATTTAGATGCTGGAAGAGACTTGATCTTAGTTGAAATACCAGGTGTAGAAAACCCTGAGAGAGTAAGAGCTTTTTTAACTGGAACAGCAGCTTTGGAATTTTGGGAAACCTATAGAATTAGTGATCCAGGTGTTTCAGCAGCTTTTTCAGAAGCTGATAGAAGGTTAACTGGTGATACTCAAGACGAAGTTGAAACGGAAACTATAAAAATCCCAGTTCTAGATGATTTGGGTAATGAAACGGGAGATTCAACGGAGCAGGTTATTGAAACAGCAGTTGAAAATTTCGGAAACGGTGGAAAATTGTCTTCACTATTGAGCATCAATGGTGCAGGAGGTGGAGTTAGATACTCTCAAACCCATATGGGTGTTGCAAAGAGAAATGATACAACAGCAATTAATAAATTGTTGGCTAGACCAGAAATTAAAGCACTATTTCCTGTAGATGCTAGATTGGTTTGGGGAGCAAAACCAATTAAAATATATAGTGATGAAATTGCTGATGATGAAGGCAAGTATGCATTATATATGATTAAGAAAACTCCGGGCATTAATAAGGCGCCTCTTGAAGGAGATGTGATTGTATCTACAAGTTCATCACCAGATCCAACAGGTGAAATGTCAGTTGGTATTAAAATGAATTCAGTAGGTGCCAAAAAATGGGCACAAATGACTGAGAAGGCCTTCAATGAAGGTAATAGAGAAATAGCAATTGTATTGGATAATGAAGTTGTTTCAGCTCCATACATCAAACAACCAATAACAGGTGGTAATTCATCTATTTCCGGAAGCTTTTCCGTACAAGAAGCCAATGACCTTGCAAGTATATTAGAGGTTGGTAAATTGCCAGCATCAATCAATATCATTCAAGAATCAACAGTAGGACCTACTTTAGGTGTAGAGAATATTTCAAAGAGTTTCAAGGCATTAATCATTGGTATTAGCTTGGTACTTTTGTTTATGGTATTCTACTATGGAGGTGCTGGTATTGTGTCAATCGTAGCACTACTTTTAAACCTATTTTTCATATTTGGAGCTTTAGCGAGTTTTGGTACAGTACTTACTTTACCAGGTTTTGCAGGTATCATCTTGACTGTCGGTATGGCGGTAGATGCCAACGTTATCATCTTTGAAAGAATAAGAGAAGAATTAAGAGCTGGTAAGACTTTAAAAGCATCGGTTACAGATGGTTTTAGAAACTCATACTCAGCGATTATTGATGCCAATGTGACAACCTTATTGGTTGCAATGGTCTTAGCATACTTTGGATTGGGACCAATCAAAGGTTTTGCTGTGATCTTGATCATTGGTGTATTATGCTCTTTGTTTACAGCAGTTTTGTTGGGAAGAATGATCATCGACTGGTGGATTGGTGGAGACAGAAATTTAACTTTCTGGACTGGGCCGTCAAAAAATATGTTTGCAAACTTGAACTTTGACTGGATTGGAAAAAGAAAGATTGCTTACGTTGTTTCAGGTATTCTAATTTTTGCAGGAATTGCTTCAATGGTAACAAGAGGATGGGATTTAGGTGTAGATTTCCAAGGGGGTTACAAGTTTGATGTACAATTTTCAGAAAATACAAATATTGATGCTGAGACCTTAAGATTGGGCATAGTTGATTATCTAGGAGAAAGAACGATTGTGAAGTCAGTAGAAGCTAGAAATACATTCAACATTGTTACACCATACTTGATTGATAAGCCAGGTGCAGATGTAGTAAATGAAGTAACTTCAAAAATGCATGAAGGTCTAGAAGCAATAACTGGCACTACGATTAATAAGGCCAACTTTTTATTGAGTGGTGATAAAGGTGATACACACATACTCAGTTCTAGTAAGGTAGGACCTACGATTGCAGATGACATTAAGAAAAGTTCATACTATGCTGGATTCTTCGCATTGTTATTAATCTTCCTTTACTTGTTTATTAGATTTAATAAGTGGCAGTACAGTCTTGGAGCCGTTGCGGCGGTACTTCATGATTCATTACTTGTACTTGGATTATTCTCATTATTAAAGAATGTAGTTCCATTTAGCTTAGAAATTGACCAGGCATTTATTGCAGCAATTCTAACCGTAATTGGATATTCGATAAACGATACAGTTGTTGTATTTGATAGAATCAGAGAAGACTTGGGTATTTATACAAACAAGTCTACAGATGAGGTTATCAATATAGCATTGAACAATACTTTCTCAAGAACAATCATAACATCATTGACTACTTTATTTGGAGTGTTGATCTTATTCTTGTTTGGTGGAGCGAGTACAAAAGGATTTGCATTTGCATTGTTGATTGGTATCATAGTTGGTACTTATTCATCTATCTTTATCGCAACACCGATTGTCCGAGATCTGACAGATAACTTAAAGGCTAAAAAAGCAGCTGCTAAGAAGAGATTCTCGAAAGCCTTGAACTAAAAAGATTTAGTAATATATTAACAGAAAAGCTCTCTTGTAAAAGGGGGCTTTTCTTGTTTATCTACGTTATATTTGGGTTGAACACCACATTTTCATAGTCATGAACATATTAACAAAAACTTTAATGCGTTGAGTTTCAGTGTTTTATGATTAGAATGTTTCTTTGATTTGTTTTTAGTACAATTTTTGCACCTTCATGGTGTACCTACCCTCAAGCCTACATTTTAAGATTACTCGCTGATCTTTAATTAATAAAGTTATAACGCGTAAGCATAATGACGATATGGCATAGCCTGAAATATTTATTCTCACCACTTTTGATAATTGGTTTATCAATTGGAGCTTCTGCAGAGTCTAACATTCTGGAACTAGAATATGGTTTAGTTGATAATGGTCCTGTATTGCAGTTAATTGACGATGTTACAGTTTGTTCGGGAAGCGCTATTGAGCTTGCTGAATTACCAGTGATTGAGACAACAGGTGTTCCTGTTGATTATACTTATCATCTATCCACTCCTGTTTCTCCTAGTAATATGATTTCTACAGAAAACCTTGTAGTAACAAGTGATGATGTAGTTTATGTTGCAGCAGATGATGGATCATGTGTAACCGTTTTAGAAGTTCCGGTAGAATTTGTTCTATCACCAATTTTGGTAACTGAAGATGTGGTTTCAATATGCAGTGGTGAAGCAGTAGATCTTTCTACTATCCAAATAGAAGATATAGAAAATACAGGGATGCCGATTACTTTTCATACGAGTAACAATCCTACTTCTGGAAATATAATTACGGATCTTGTAATCAACCCGACGATATCAACTACAGTATATGCATTCAGCCAGTTGGGTGTTTGCGAGTACGTCCTACCTATTCCAATCAATGTTATTCCAACACCTAATTTATTTATTACTACGGAGCCGGTTATATGTGTTGGATTAGATTTAGATTTAAATACTTTGTTGTTGACAGATCTCAATAACACGGGAGCACCCATAACAGTTCATAGCTCACTCCCAGCTTCAGCTCAAAATGATATTACTGGTCAAACCATAAATTATACAGCATCAAGTGTCATTTATGCTTCTGCTCAATCGGGTAGTTGTTTAGATGAACTTCCAATTAATATTACAGTGACCAGTTCTTTATATGCTGGTGAAGATAATGTAGCACAAGGTTGTGAGAGCACAGGTGACTATGATCTTATAAATCTAGTTACACCCAATGCTGATCCAGGTACCTTTGTTCCTGTAGGAAACATACCATACTTTGATCCCGTTACAAATACTTTTGATACTGATTCCGCTCCAGCCGGAATTTATAATTTCGAATATGTGGTGGATGGAGATGGTCAATGTTTGGCTGATCAAGCCTTACTTGAGTTGGAGTTAATAAATGAAACAAGTGCAGGAGCAGATAATTTTAGAGAAATATGTGAAGGAATTTCTGGCCCTGTAACAATGGGGCAATTTCTCAATGGCGCAACAAGTACTACTGGCGTCTGGCGGCAATTGACTGGTCCTCCTATTGATGTTTCTGATCCTAGTAATGTAGATTTTTCTTTGATCCCTTCTGATACGCTTATTTTTGAGTACATCATTAATGAGCCAGAAGAGTGTGAAGCGGATACATCTATTATTACAATAGATGTAACCCCAGCTCCTTTTTTGGATGGGACTCAGGTTCGGTGTTCTGATGATTTGAGTAGTTATACCTTTGCTTTTTGGACCGATTATACCAACGTATCTGTTGATTTTGGAACAATTATTCAGGTGGGTGATGAATATCAAGTTCAGGATATACCAATTTCGCAAGCAATCAATATCACACTTGTCAATGAAAAAAATTGTAGTAGTACAATCCATATAAATCCTCCTGAATGTACTTGTGCATTTGTAGCTATGCCAATTAGTGTCAATAGTGTGGAGATTTGTGTTGGAGAACCTGTGCCAGCAATGAATGTAGTACTTGCACCTGGTGTTGCTGCAAATTGGTATGATGCTGAAGTCGGTGGGCAATTGTTATTTGCCAATGGTGTTGCTTATAATCCATCGCTTACTGACCCAGGGGAATATACCTATTATGTAGAGGTGTATTCTCAGGCCGATAATTCTTGTATAAATGAAAATCTTACAGAGATAAGTTTAAATATCTATGAATACCCTCCTGCCTTTCCAATTGAGATTTCTGGATGTGCATCAGAAGGAATGGTTATGTTTGACTTCGAAGCTATAACAAGTACTTTGGATCCATCAGGTGAAATAATTTATGGATTTTATTTGTCTCAACAAGATGCCATGAACAATACCAATCCGTTGCCAAATGAATATTCCGCTGATGAAAGTTCCTTGAATAATATATATGCAACAATAGAATATGGGGGAGGTTGTCAGACGGTAGTTGAAGCGGAATTGACGATTAGCCCTAATCCAGATGTAACATTTGGAGCAAATGATATTTCTTGTGAAGATATTTTTGGTTCTGTTTTTATAGAAAATAATGATCCTTCTCAGACCATTTCAATGAGTTATAATTTTGATGAATACACTTCAGCATTGGAAGTTGAGAATCTTTTTGGAGGAAATTATAATTTGAGAGCCAAGAATGAATTTGGCTGTGTCGTAGAAGAGTGGCTTAAAATCGAAGTTCAAACAGGTTTTACAATTGAATACGGTCTGCCTGAATGTAATGGTAATGGAACACCATCTGATCCAACGGATGATTTTGAAATATGGACTTTTAACTTAGAATCAGAAACAGCTTCTACAGAATTTGAAGTTGTGAACAAGGAAACAGGAGAATCATATGGTTTCTTTCTATTTGGTCAACCTGCTGTTATAACAATTCCGATAGACGGCAGCTGGTATATTTTAGATTTTATTGATAGATTGGATACTGACTGTTCTGAAAGTGTCACTTTAGGTAGTGGAACAACTTGTTCTGATCAGTGTGGAATTACTACTGTAAATGTGGAAAACATTTATTGCGATGATAATTTGACTCCGGCGAATCCTTTTGACGATAGATTTTATTTGGATCTTGAAGTTTTAGCAGTTAATGCATCCAATAGTTGGATATTAGATGGACCACTACAATTTACAGGAACATATGGAGAAGTCCAGACAGTAGGACCTTTTGAGATAGCGGAGCACACAGGTTCATTAATATTTCAGGACAATTTAAGTAGTGATTGCTTCTTTGAAATCAATTTTGATGTCCCTGAGACTTGTTCGAATGCTTGTGAAGTAAATTTAGTTGAGTTTACTCCGATTGCTTGTGATGATGCATTTACAGGACCCATTCTAGATGACGATATTTTTTCAGTTGCATTCATTTTTGAAAATATAAACTTAGGAAAAAGGGAATATTTGTTAGAAGTGGAAGGAGAAATTTTTGGTCCTTTTGTTTATGATGAACTTGCTCAAATTGATGGGATAACTGCTCCTTCTGGAGAATTGGCAGTGTATGTAATAGATGAAGAAAACCAGGTTTGCATTTTTGATTTCACCATTGCGCTGACTCCTTGTTCTGAGTGTGTCGAAACCACTAATATAGTTACTGGAACATTAAATTTAAATTGTGTTGCAGATCCTATTATTCCAGAAGTAGAATTAAGTCTATCGGGTCAGGCTGAATGGTTTGATTTAGCTAATAATAATTCTATTTCCAATGAGCTATTTCATGAATTTGATCAAGTAGGTAGTTATGAGGTAGTTGTCAATCATGACAATCTTTGTGTTACATCTGATAGACTAGAAGTTATACAAGAAAATATAATCCCTGTTGCTCAAGCGGGGGAAGAATTGATTTTGAATTGTTTTGATACAATCGTAACTCTGCAGGGTTCAACTGTGCATCCAACGGATATTTTGTATCAATGGATGGATGAAAATAATGAGATTGTTTCAACCTCCACTGATGGGGAGTATGCGACAGATATTGAAGGTGTTTATCAATTGGTTGTGACTGACACTTTGCGTAAATGTGTTTCTGATTTTTCTCAGACGGAAATACTGAGGGACGTAGTGATTCCAAATTTTAGTGTTTCTGTTTTTCCGAATGACACCTTAACCTGTTTTAATGCTGCAGTTGAGGCAAATGTGGTTGAGAATATAGAGGGTCATGCTGTTTCGTGGGTGGTAAATGAAAATCAAATTGAAGAACAAACACTTACGATTAATGAAGTTGGAGTCTATTCATTGGAAGTACAGGACTTAAATAATGGATGTATTCAATCTCAAGATTTTGAGATTTTTAAGAACGCAGATTTTCCTAAAATTGATATTGCATTTCCTG
Source organism: uncultured Saprospiraceae bacterium (assembly GCA_938033975.1). Lineage (GTDB taxonomy): Bacteria > Bacteroidota > Bacteroidia > Chitinophagales > Saprospiraceae > JAHDBF01. Next base: position 10,358 of record CALHKJ010000344.1, read on the forward strand.
ACACCTTGAATTGTCGAAATAATATGATCGTGATTGATGGTAGTCTATCTTCAGAGGAAGAAGTGATTACGAATCAATGGTATGATGAAGATTTTAATAGTATAGTGGATGCTCAAAACTTGACCTTGGAGGTAGAAGAAGGAGGCATGTATTTCCTTGAACTTTCTAATGAAGAAAATGGTTGTGTCGAGTTGGATTCAATATTCATCATTCAAGATCAAGTTGATCCTGTAATACAAGCAGGACTAGATGATTATATCAGATGCTTTAATGATGATTACCAGCTTAATGGACAGTTGATGATGACCATAAATGATTATACTGTGGGGTGGGAAAGTGAGGAAGGAAATTCGATTTCTAATGAAGCTATATTGAACCCTATTATTTCTGATACAGGTTCGTATTATTTGAAAGTGATAAATAATATCAATTATTGTGAAACTAAAGACACGGTGCATATAGCAGAAGATCCAAATCTCATTCATTCCATTGAATTAGACTATGATGATCCATTATGTTTTCTTGATGAAAACGGAATCATAGTAGTGCAAGATGTAGAGACAGCAGGTACCAATCTCTTATATTACTTCAATGGGCAATTATCTCCAGACGATAATATTTTGGATGGACAAGTTGGTGGTGATTTTGAGATACAAATTGTAAATGATGAAGGTTGTGCTTTTGATACCTTGATAAGCTTGGTTGATCCTTATTTATTAACCTTAGACTTGAACACCTCTGATGAAGAAACAATCAACTTAGGAGATTCAATTCATATAGAAGCTATCACAAATATATTACCTGAAAATATTGCCTCAGTGGAATGGAGTCATCCAGAAAGTCATACGAGCCCTGATAATTTGACAACCTCTATTTTCCCTTATTCAAGAACCAGTTATGAAATTATTGTGACAGATGTGAATGGGTGTGTTATTTCTAACTCATTAAAAGTATACGTTACTGAAGATGTTTATTTATACTTCCCAAATGTTTTCAGTATTGCCCCAGATTCTAATAACCCAGAATTTATGATTCACGGTGATAGGCAGGTTGAAGAAATAACCTTGTTTGAAATTTTTGATCGATGGGGTAATAAAGTTTTTAAGACTGAAAATTTCAGACCAGGAGAAGCTGGTTCAGGCTGGGATGGCAGATACGAAGGTCAAGATGCTGCGCCAGGAGTTTACATCTACAGAGTAGAGGCTAGGCTAAAGAACGGCAAAGAGAAATACTTTGTTGGAGATGTTACTTTGGTGAAGTAAATTTATGATTTATGATTTATGATTTATGATTTATGATCTAGGATATATGATCTAGGATTTTAAGAATGGAATCCAAAGTCTGTAGCTGGTGCAGTCCTGCAAGCCAAAACCCATTAATAATTTCTTAATTTTTTCATTTTTATTTCTTCTTAAAAGATCTGTATTATTTTTGTACAAATTCACCATTCGTGATACGTACACTAGTCATGCTTTTGTTTGTCGTAGGAGGTTTTGGATTCATCCTCTTCCAGATTTATCAATTCTTCTTTAGCATAGGAGGATCAAGATCAAAAATTGCCAAAGATAAGCTTGAGTTGGGAGAATTAGCTGAGGGAATAAGTTCTAATCTTCCGCCTCTTACTACTGAAGAATTGGGTCTACTTTCAGCTAAATTAAAGTACTCCAGAATTACGAAAGGAATGTATTACACTGAACAAGGTGTACTCTCTTCAGTATTTGAAGAACCAATGATAAGCTACGGTTATCGCAATTATGGAAGAGGGAAGTCTGTGCTTGTGGCAAATACGGCCAATGGTAAATTTGAGTTTGAAGAAAGAAAGAGCGGAGTAGTATT
>CALHKJ010000345.1 GCA_938033975.1 uncultured Saprospiraceae bacterium
CAAGGATTAGATACTATTTGGGGAGGCTCCGCAAATGGTTGTGATTCATTCATCAATGTAATGCTTGATTTTTACGATCCGTTAGATCCTGAGATTATTGGTGAACCTCAAATATGTTTTGCGGAGGTGAATCTACTTACCGTATCGGAAGAGTATGATAGTTACGAATGGAGTATTGGTGGGGATGACCGAATGGTTGAAATAAATAGTCCTGGTGAATATGTAGTAACGGTAACTGACGAATTAGGATGTACATCAGAAACAAACTTTCTTGTTGAACTTTATGATGTATTTCTGCCAACGATTATAGGAGAATCAGAATTCTGTGATGGAGAATCTGCCTCCTTAACATTGGAAGAGCAATTTCAGACATATCAATGGAATACAGGAGAGCAGGGTCCTGTGATTGAGGTATCCGAAAGCGGCGAATACATTGTTACAGTTACGAATGAAGATGGTTGTGAGGGTATAGGTGCCTTTGTCATAGAAGAATTTATAGTGGATGAACCAACTATAATTGGAGATCCCATACTTTGTTTCGATGAATCTACTGAATTAACGGTTGAGGGAACTTTCGAAAGTTTTATTTGGAGTACTGGTGAATCTGGTCAATCTATTATGGTTGAAAGTGGAGGAGAATATTCTGTTACAGTAACAAATAATATTGGATGTGAAAATGAAAATGTTCTCTTTGTAGATCAGTTGGCTGAGTACATAGAAAGAGATTCCTTTTTCACATGTGATCCTGCTTTAGCAGGTGATGAAACAGTTGCTGTTTTTAGTCCGGAGGGATGTCAAGGAAGACTGATAGAAACTACAGTATTGTATGCCGAGGCTCCTGCTTATAATTTTGAGGAAAGACATATAATAATCTCACGGACCAATTTGACCCTTGCTATTAATTTGGAGCAAATTTCAGAAAATATATCTATTGATTGGTATGATGAAAATGGAGATTTACTTTGTTCAGATTGTGATGAAATAGTTGTTGCTCCATTTGAATCAACAACTTACTTTGCGGATATAAAGTATCATCCCGAATGTAGTGTACGCGAGGCTATTGAAGTTGTTGTTAAATCTGATACTAGGATTTTTATTCCTAATGTTATTTCATTAAGTCAAGAAGGCAATGATGAATTTCGGATCTATGGACTTGATATTGAATCCATTCAGACCTTTAATATTTATGATCGATGGGGCAATTTGATATTTGAAGATGCAGGGATAGATGTATTTTGGGATGGTACCAAAAGCGGCTTAGAACTAGCTAATGGAGTCTATGTTTATTTGATTGAGTTGAGCTTTTTTGATGGCACAACAAAATCAATAGCAGGAGACATCACTAAAGTAAATTAGTTAATAGTTGTTGTTAGTCTTAAGCCGATTCTTCTGATCCACATATTTCCTTGCCCTGAAATTAGGTTATTAAAATCATCTCTTGATTCAAAACTAATGTCCGAGTATTGGAATATTTGAGTTAAAGAAATCTCTGTTCTTCCAGCTCTTTTTCCTGCAAATGCAACTCCTACACCTGGTTCAAAGTACGCTCCACCTGAAACTTCAAAAGTATCTCCTCTCCATGCCCATCCATTTCCATCGGGATTTAAAACATTTGAATAACCAGCTTTACCAGTTGCAAAAATTCGGCAAGAGCCATTTGTGAAATTATATCTAGCTCCAGCATAAAGTGGGTAAAAGGTTCTATATGGCGAATTCCATTGTAAAAAAGGATTACTTACTGTAGTTCCTAAGAAACCTATTCCTGCTTGAAGATCAATTCTATGACCTAATCTATATCCTAGTCCTATATCTCCCATAAAACCTGCACCTGATTCTCCTCCATTAAATCCGATATTATAATGTAGGAACAATCCAGAAGTTCTATGGAATCTTCCTTTGTTTAGGACTATTGAGTTGAGAGGTGTTCTTGCTTTATTTATATTTTCCTTGTCGAAGGTGATGATGTCATCAGTCAGCAATTTTAAAGTAATACTATTATCGTTTTCTTCGATGTATTCTCCGATGAATATGGATCCATCTTCAGTATCTAATCTTGCTTTGTTACTAATGTATTTTTTGTCTTTACTTACTTTGTTGGTTGTTGATTGGCTAGTTCTTTCTTTTGTTTTCTTCTTAGAAAATACAGAATTATTTTTCTGAGAGAAAACTTCTCCTGACACAAATAGTGTCAGGAGAAGTAATAATATATTTTTTCGAAACATCATCCTAGTAGTTGATAACGCTTTCTAGTCTGAATGAATATTCTGTATCAACCGTATACTGGCTTAAACCAGATGGTCCAGCAATTAAGATTTGACCATTCGTTGGGTGAGCTATGATATCATAAGCTTCAATCCCTTGATCAAATTTGATTAAACTAGGTGAATCTGCATTTGTAATGTCAAACATTTTCAATCCATTTTTTCCTTCACCAACGTAAAGTACATCATCCTTTGAAGTCATTCCAAATGGTGATTCCATTTCAATTTCTGATGTAGGGAAAATGTTGTTGTAATCTGTAATATCAACTGTTACCAAAGCATTTTCATCTCCTGGGCAGTTTCCTTCATCTCCCGTTCTAAGTGTAACATAAGCATATTCTCCTTTTGGATATACAGGGTCACAAGAAGTTGCATGATCAAATGAGTCAAGTGCTCTTGGATCTGCAGGGTTGCTAATATCAAAAATTTCCATTGAGTTAGTTGTCCCTAAGAAAATATGATCATCATG
>CALHKJ010000346.1 GCA_938033975.1 uncultured Saprospiraceae bacterium
GGTTAATAACATTCCTATTACAACAAATTATTCTAGTGCCGATTCTATATTATCTATGACTATAGATGACAGTTATTTTATTGGAAACTCTACACCAAATCCTGCTGATAATTATTTTGATGAAAACGAAAAATTGGACATTACTTTTTGCTACGAAGTAACCGATTGTCCATTGAACAATACACAAATAATTACTTATAAAGCAGCTTGGGGTTGTAACGATGAATATTGTCAAGAAGCAACAACTTCTTCAGAAATTAGAATAAGACCGAGTACTCAAGCAGAACCTTTTACAACAGTCGAAAAATTGACCAATCCAACTGTTTGTGGTGAGCCAGGGATCATTGAATTGAATATGTATGCAGTAGAAAATGGTTCTAACATTGCTGTTGCCGATTCAGCTGCCGGTTTATTTACAGATCTGACACTTGGCTTTGAAACCTGTGATCAAAGTACCTTGGTTGTAGGAACTGTTCAAATTGGTTCAACTATTCTTTCTGCTGATCAATTTTCTTGGGTCAATGGAGATTTGTTGGTTGATTTTACGGAGTTGACATCGGATCCTGATGGTCCAGGTGGACTTACAGATGCAGACAAAGATGGCTTTTTTGACGATCTTCCGGGTGGTGAAGAATTAACATTGCAAATTTCATTAGAGTTTGATTGTATGCCACCGGCTGATGCTTCATCCGTAAGTTGCTCTAGTGTAGACTGTTCTTTTGCTAAGTTCTTTGTAGCAGCAAAAAGAGACTGTGGTCAATCATTTACTTATTTTCCTGAGATAGAAGAATTTAATATTATTAATGGTGCGACTTCCGTCGAAATCAATGATTTGGTGCTGATAAACAATAGCTTTTATGGAATTAATTTTGGCGTAGTCGGAAATAATGCGAATTGTGATCCGAGAGCAGCTTCTTTCGAAACCTTTGAGTTTTGTTATATCTATGAAGTTGAAAATGTAAATACCTGTGCAGCAGCTTCTACCAATGAATTGCAAGTTACTTTCTCTGGTAGTCCAGCTGCAGTTTATGATGTTCAGATAGTACCAAATAGTGTTGAACTTTCTGTCAATGGAGTTACTACAATTTCTGGTGAAAATGGGACTTTTTCAGATTTAGATGAAGATACTAGGATTTTGAACATCCCAATAGGTAGTCCTGAGATAGGCCAACAAATTTGTTATAAATACCAATTGGTTGCAGACACAGCTTTATGTATACCGCCACAATATATGGCAGGCACACATCAAGTTTTAGAAAGATGTGAAACAGCAGATTGTTCTTGCACTTTGGTCAAAGCTTGTGATGCTGTTCAAATACGAATCGATCCTGCAGATTGTAATTGTGATTGTGATATAGCGAGTGGTGCAACATTACGTAGATGGAATCTAGGATACACTGATGCTACTCTTACAGAAAAGGTAGATGTGGAAGATGTGCCTGTTGAAGATTTAAATCGATTTTTACCCTGCGATACAATGTATTATGAAGGTTGGATGAGTTTCAATTCAGCAGAATCAGTGTCCGAACTATATCAATGGTATTTTGTAGCCAATATGACCAGGCTAGGTTATAATGGCTGGGGTGGAGATGATTTGGAATTGATGATTGATGCAAGCGGAACAGAACTGCTTAGTTTAGAATTTGTCAAGAAAGGTTCAACGACGCGTCAATATATGGATATGACTCAGTTTTCTGAATGCCTTGATAAAGATGGAACCGGAGCAACAGGGTTTTTTGCCTATGCAGGCGAAACGCCATTCGGTTCTGAAATTTACAATACACCTATGTGTAATTCAACTTACGAATTTTTTGATGGTAACTTGTTTGGTGTATACTTCAGAAATTTTAACACCTTGGAAGATTGTAGAGAAGAGGAAAGAAGTGATTGGGAAGAAAGTAACTGCTTAGACCAGGTAAAAGAACATTTTAATATTGAAGTCGGAGATACAATCTATATGCAGTGGTTGCTTCCTGTGACTAAAAATGTAAAAGCAGCTGCAAGAAAAGCAGTTGAGCCAGATTTTACCTATGAACTTCCACAAATAATTAACGTGGCATCTGGTCATTACATAGATGAGTTTGATCAAGATTGTATAATTAATCTCACCAATTGCAGAGAAAATACTCCTTTCTTTACTTATTGTCCTTCTGACATCAATGCGGTTACCAATATAAATATTGACGATTGTGGTGGAGAAGTTATGCATGATTTTAATGTGGTTAATCCAACACCTATCAATTGGTATACAAAAGAATATCGTCCATATTTTACCATGCAGGATATCAGAGTTCCAATCTATACTCCTACCATGTTTTGTGGCAATGCGGTTCTTGTTTCAGAATCAGGGGTGGAGTATCCACTCGAGGTCAAATCATATGAAAATCATGATTGTGTTACAGTAGGTGTTGATGAATATTGTCCGATTGCCGATGGTAATGTAGGGCATGTAACTTTTAATTTGGCGGACAACGGTTATCCTGGATTGGGAGTAGGTTTAGATGGATATCTTGATAAATTTACGATTAAGTATGATCTATGTAAAGTATGTCCAATAGATCTCTCAGACCTATCCGAATATGAAATAGAATACAACTATAATACCTGTGAAACACTTGATCCTTCTTGTTTTAGATGTTGGATAAGAGCTGATGGTTCATATAATCAAATACCGACAGTATGCTCAAGAGATGGGTCAGCTCCTGTTGATCACAATGAAAGTTTTTATACAGCCTTTAATTTGGATACCTTGTTTTTGTTTCAAGGTGTTTCCGAGGATTATAATGTTACTGATGAAAGCAATGGTTT
>CALHKJ010000347.1 GCA_938033975.1 uncultured Saprospiraceae bacterium
ATATCACCTTTTGATCTTAATGATAATTTCACAATAGTTGGTTGTTCTGTAATAAACGCAGCAACCTGCATACCTTGCATCATCAGGATATAATTTACTATCCCTTCCGTATCGCCTCTACCGATTTCAAAATCTGCATAATCTTCTTTACTCAAAGTTATAATCCCAGTATTGTATGCTGGAAGCAGTTCAAGTCTATTTGCCAAGCAATGACCCAAAAGTGCAATTTGTTTGGGAGTCATTGTATTGTGAATCAGGTCTTGGATTTTGTAGTCATCTGCTCCTTTAGACTTCAATGATGATGCAACCTCGTAAGTATATGGATTGGTACTGTATTTAAATGAACCTGTATCCGTGATTAAACCAATGAATAACAATTCACTTATAAACTGATCCAGTTTACGATCTTCACCCATGAGCTGGATAAATTTATAAACCAATTCGCAAGTAGAGCTTGCAGTAGTTTCTGACAATTCAAAATCTGAAAATGGTTCTGGATCCAAATGATGATCAATCAGGATTTTAGATGCTTTTGATTCTTGAACTAGAATTCCCATCTTATCAATTCTATCTAAGGCATTAAAATCTAAACAGGCAATAATCTCAGCTTTCTTAATAGCTTCTTCTGCCTTTGGTGGAGTATTATCATAAATGATACAATCCTCTATGCCTCTGATAAAACTAAATGAGTTTGGATAATCACTAGGGTAGATAACCTTAACAACATGTCCAAAAGATTCCAGAAAATAACGGAAAGCCATACTAGAACCAATAGCATCCCCATCAGGATTTCTGTGACTTATGATCACGATATCCTTTGGATAGCTTAAAATATTCTTTAATTCTTTGATGTTTTCCATGATGGTTTGCAAAATTGATAAAAAAACGGGTAAAATCAGCAAGAAATTAACTTTAATAGCTATTTAAAAGTTTATTATATCGATACTAATCCCAATTGCATTTTATACATTTGCGGCAACTTACAAAACAACAATAATGGCAGGAAACAGAACATTTACAATGATCAAACCCGATGCAGTTAGAGGCGGGCATATTGGCAACATCCTTCAGAAGATTGTGGAAGGCGGATTTAAGATAGTTGCTATGAAGTATACAAGATTAACAAAAGAATCAGCAGGAGCTTTTTATGAGGTTCATAAAGAAAGACCTTTTTATGGGGAATTGGTAGACTTTATGTCTTCAGGTCCTATTGTGGCAGCTATACTTGAAAAAGATAATGCAGTTGAAGATTTTAGAACTCTAATTGGAGCAACAAACCCAGAAGAAGCTGCAGAAGGAACCATCAGAGCTTTGTATGCAACGAATGTAGGAGAAAATGCAGTACATGGATCTGATAGCGATGCCAATGCACTCTTGGAAGGAAACTTCCATTTTGCGCAAACAGAGATACATTAAAACTTCCATTTTTTAGGCAAATAAAATGAGCTGGTGATTTTCACCAGCTTTTTTTTTAGTTATATTTTATAACTTCCTTCTCAGCATTTATGTAAACTATTAAAGAATCTCTTAAGAGTTTACCAAAAAGACATATGTAAAGTTTTTATAATTTTTCACTAATTTTGTTGGGTGCAAAATTCAATGCCAGATAAAGAAACAAAAGGAATTTCTAGGACTAAGCTATTTGAACGAATTTTAATAATAGCTGCTGTTAGTGGAATTATCATAGTAGTCTCTCTGCTTTTCAATCCAAATAAAATTGAGTTTCTTAATAACTTATATTTTGAGCTTGTCATTTTAATCAGTTTTCTTGTTTATAAATACGGCAACAAGAATCTTGCTTATCATCTTTTACCCTTTGGACTTAGTTTGTTGTATTTGTATTCTGCCTACTTTTTAGACAATAAGAACTTCATAATAATACTCATCTACCCAACTTTCCTGGTTTACTATTTTATATTCTTTCGGGAAAAAAGAATTCTTTTATTGGCTTTAAGCTATATCATAGTTAATCAATTTTTGTTGGCAACAATCATTGTAAAAAACTTACAATTAGAATTAGAAGACACCTTTCTGATGACAATGTTTGTGAATGTTGTAGCCACCAATATTGCTATCTTTTTAATGTGCTATTTTTACCTACGTCAAATAAGAGAAATTCAAATTGATTCTGAATTAGCCAATAAAGAATTGGTTAAAAATGAAGCTTATGTAAAGATTCAAAAAGATGAACTTGAAAGGAAAAACAATGAATTGAGATCATATATTGAAAGTAATCTGCAATTAGAAAATTTTGCACACCTGGCGTCTCATGAATTAAAAACTCCGGTGAGAAATATTATGAATTTTTCTCACTTGCTAGAAAGAAGCATTGACTCCAAAATTAATAATAATGAAAGAGAGTATTTAGGATATATATCTGACAATACTTATAAAATGCACGAACTTATAACTGACCTACATAGGTTAAGTAGTGTATCAAGAAGTAAAATTGAAAAGAATGAAATTAACGTTCCAAATTTGTTTGATGAAATTGTAGATGATTTAAAGATGACAATTGAAAAAAAGGGTGGGGTCATCAATTATGATGGAAACATCAAGACTATTTGGGGACAAGAAAATTTGATTAAACAAGTTTTTTCAAATCTACTTTTCAACGCACTAAAATTCACAAAATCAGACACCAAACCTAAGATTGATATTATTTCAAATCAAGATGACTATCATCACTATTTTCACATTTCAGATAATGGCATTGGTATTGATCCAAAATATAAGGACAAGATATTTTTGATTTTCAAAAGGCTCCATTCTGAAAATACATTTAAGGGAACTGGAATTGGCTTAGCCATTTGCAAAAAGGTGATGGATTTACATGATGGCGATATAACAGTTAACCCTAATCCACAAGGAGGAAGCATATTTTTAATAAAGCTTCCTAAAAAATCAATCAATAACTGAGTCAACAATATGCTTTAATACTCCGTTCTGATCAAACTCTTCCTCCTCTGATAATCCCATTCGTACCACTACCAAATCTTTTGACGGAATGATAAATATGTACTGACCTTGAAATCCGTTGCAAGAAAATAGATCTCTCGGCACATCAGGATATCTTCCACCTGCATTCAACCAAAAGTGCGCTCCATATATTTTGTCTTTTGCATTTTCAGCAGGAGTAGAACTATATTCAACCCATGACTCAGGAATAATTTGATTTCCATTCATATCCTTGCCTTTGTTCAGATACATCAAACCAAATTTTGCCCAATCTCTTGGTGTGGCATATCCATAAGAAGAAAGTATGTAGTTGCCTGATTGATCCGTATCAAGCACCATTGACTCCATGCCAAGTTTTGTAAACAATGAATCGTATGGAAACTTTAAATAAGCTTCTTGACTTTCAAATTGTTGCCTAATAATTTTCGACAAAATATTACTTGTCCCACTAGAATACTCCCAGTACTCTCCTGGCTTTGCCTCCAAAGCTTGATTCACGGCAAACTTTCCACAATCATAAGTTTCAAACAACAAAGATGTTGCGTCTGATTTCCCTGAGTAGTCTTCATCCCAATCCAAGCCAGATGACATTTTCAATAGGTCATCTATTGTGATTTTACTTCTTTCGTCATCTTCCCATTCTTGAAATAAGTTATCATCATCTAAACTTAATTTATTGTTCCTCACCAAAATTCCAATTAAGGTATTTGCAATACTTTTATTTATCGACCAGCCCAAAATTCTGGTGTTTTGATCAAAGCCTTCACTATATTCCTCTCTCACTAATGTATTCTTATGATAAACCAACAAGGCTCTTGTTTTCTTTTCATATTCACCTTCCTTATCAAAAGCTAAATCAAAGGCTAGATCTAATTTCTTTTCTTTAAGTAGTGCAGAATTGTAACCAATGGAATCAGGCTGAAAATTATGCTTCAAGTCAAAATCTTGGATTTGCTCATTTTGATTATTGAGTAAAACACATCCACGAGCTTTGGTTTTCTGCACAGAAGAACTCCAAATTCCTAAGAGACTTCCTGTTGCAATTTCCCTTTTTTTATCAAAGGAGATTTTCACCAAATTCAGTGGAAACCGATCAATGTCTTGTTTGTAAATTGATTCTACACTTCGACCTGCCACCAAGTGACATCCACAGGCCTTCTTTGCCACGTAAGCTGTGGCAATAAATGAATTCTTACTCAAATAAAAATAAGCATATCCAAGCGCTAGAATGATAACAATCAATGCCAACAAAAGAATTTTCTTCATTTTAATGTCTTGTAGGTATTTTATTCCTCACTTTAGCCATATTAGCTGAAGTCTTGTAACGAAATATTAGAACGAATCTAATATATTCGAGCACATTGAACAATAAAGATATATCATGCGCAAATTATTACTCTTTTCTATCCTAATAACAATTCTTGCTTGTAAAGCAGAAAAAGATACGGAAGTAAGAATTCCAGGCTCCTATCAGGCATTAGAGCTATTTACAAAAGTGAGGTCATACCCAGCCAATGATATCCCTAAAGAAGGATATAT
>CALHKJ010000348.1 GCA_938033975.1 uncultured Saprospiraceae bacterium
CCATCTTGATCCAATAATTTACCTAAAAGGCCGCCAGCAAGTCCGCCGCCACCTCTTTGAGCTTGTTGTGCACCGCCCATTAGAACTTTTGCCAGACCACCAAGATCTAAGCCACTTGATCTTTGTTGTTGACCAACAAGACCCATGATAACTGGAGCGATTTTTTGCATCAAAACACCAGACTTAAATAAATCTAATCCAGAAAGCTGTCCAATAATCTGTGCTGCTTCTAATTGTTTGTTTCCTAAAAGGTGATTTAAGATACCAGCACCATTCATTGTTGATTGGTTGCTTACCTGTGTTTGTCCACCTAACACTCCTAGAAGGTTACCTAGGATACCACCGTCGTGATCTTTTTTAAGTGCACCCATTAAGCCAGTTCCAGTTTGAGGGTTGGCTGTTTGTCTTGAAAGTGCATCGATTAGTAACTCAGAAATTCCTTGAGCTGCTCTTTTTACTTGGTTGGGATCTTGTGCTCCAACTTGCTTGGAAAGTTGAATGATAACATCATCGTTTAGATGTCTCATTGCTTCATTTAATAAATTTGACATTAAAATGGTTTATATATTAGTAAATCAGCCCCTTTTGATAGAGCTTATCTGTATACATTGATATAGTGTAAATCAGGGTGAGAAAGTTCCTTTCTCGATAGGAATTACGAAAATAGGGAAAAAGTGGGAATGGTGCTTGGGAAATATATTGTGAAAGTGAGGGAGGGGGAAGATTGTAGTGAGTTAAGCTTTCATGCCTATATTAAATAGCTTCAGCCTTTTTGTAGGTTCAATTTTTAAGAAAATAACAATCCGATAATACTATTGTAAATTTAGTTTAATTCTAAAATGGTTTAATAATGCCTTATTAGACATATGACAAAATACTGCTACCATCTGACTCGTTCTTAGCTCAATCTTCTTAATTTTGTCAGGTGATAGCAAATCAAAGCTCATACTCTTATTTTCTTGTGATTCTTGCAAGTTTTTCTATACTCCTTGCTTCTTGCGCAAGGCCTGCCAATCCTAATGGCGGTCCTGAAGATGATACACCACCTAGATTGGTGACCGAAGAGTCTACGCCTAATTTTCAGACTCGATTTTCTGAGAGGGAGATTGTACTGGAGTTTGATGAGTTTATTAATCTGAGCAATGCAAGTAAGCAGATTGTTATTTCTCCACCGTTTACTGATTACTTGAAATATACAGTTAGGGGTAAGAAGTTGGTGATTGAATTTCCTGAGAATGAAGAATTGAGAGAGGATGCTACCTATCAGATTAATTTTGGTTCGGCGATCAGAGATTATACTGCGGGAAATGAATTGGATAATTTTACCTTCGTTTTTTCTACAGGAGATATTATTGACTCACTGAGTGTAAATGGATTTGTTTTTGATTCGGCATCTTCAGAACCAGTATCTGAGGTGATGGTGTTATTGTATGATAATCTTTCTGACACAGCTTTTGCAACAGAAAAACCATTCTATTTTGCCACGACTGATGAAATGGGTAAATTTCAAATCAACAATATTAAGTCAGATACTTTTCAGGTATTTGCCTTGAGCGATCAGAACTTGAGTCTTACTTATGATCAAGCAAATGAGGCAATTGCCTTTTTAGATTCTACTATTATATTGCCTGATACTTCTCTGAGTTCTTTGACACTTTCAATGTTTGATGAAAGAGAGGTTCCTCTAATATTAGGTGTGGAGCAAAAGAGAAAAGAACGAGCGGTTATAAATTTTTCTGGCATACCGAGAGATATTTCCCTTGTGGTTGATAAACCAGATGAAGTAAATTTTGATTACGAACTGAATGGAGATAGTTGTATTGTGTGGTATAAAACTGAGTTGGATAGTTTTACTATTTATACAGATTGTGAAGGGGTCTTAGATACCAGCTTGATTAAGAAAATTGAAAAGAAAAAGGAAGCGTCCACACTTAGGTGTTTGTCCTCTAAGGATATTGCAGAGTATTTTCCTGGTGATACAATTGAGCTTGAATTCAATAAACCTATTGGGAGTATTGAGCTTGCTCAAATAGAGCAGGTGGATAGTTTGGATCAAATGGAAATCGAAAATGTAAGTTTTCTGAATCGGGTATTAAAAATTAAAGCAAAGATTGTAGATACTGGAAACTATGAATTGATATTGCTTCCTGGTTCGGTAAGTGATATTTTTGGAGAGACTTTGGATACAAGTCAGGTTGTTATCAAGGGTAAATCAGCAGATATATTGGGTAATATTTTGCTTTCGCTAAATAATCTAAATTTGGAGAAGCAGTACATTTATGAATTGCTGGATGATAAGGACAATTTGATAGCCAAGGAGGTGATGAAAGGAGATAGTATTTTAAATTTCAATAGAGTTGAAGGTGGTCAATATTTCATAAAGATGACAGAAGATTTAAATGAGAATGGATATTGGGATAGTGGTAATTTAGAGGAAAAGAAATTTTCTGAGAAGATTAGAAAATTCCAATTGGAAGTGTTGAGGCAGGGCTGGGATTTGGAAACTTCGGTAAACGTAGAAAACGAATTTTAATGAGATTAGAATCAAAAGATTTGCGGAAGCAATATGGATTGCGTGAAGTGGTGAAGGGTGTAAGCATCTATGTCGATCAGGGAGAAATCGTTGGCTTGCTTGGTCCAAATGGGGCGGGTAAGACTACTACTTTTTATATGACAGTTGGTTTTGTAAAACCTAATAGTGGAAGAGTGACATTAAATAATGAGGATATTACTGATCTCCCTATGTACAAGAGAGCACAAAGGGGAATTGGATATTTACCACAGGAGGCATCGATTTTTAGAAAACTAAGTGTGGAGGATAATATTGCTGCGGTTTTAGAAATGACGGGTAAATCAAAAGAAGAGCAGAAAGAAAAATTAGAAGATTTGATTGAGGAGTTTGGTTTGGAGAAGGTGAGGAAGAATATTGGAGATTCATTGTCGGGTGGTGAGCGAAGAAGAACTGAGATTGCAAGATCATTGGCAAGTGATCCTAAGTTTATTTTGTTGGATGAGCCCTTTGCTGGAATTGACCCAATTGCTGTAGAAGATATACAACAAATTGTTGCTAAGTTGAAAACTAAGAATATTGGAATATTGATCACAGATCATAATGTGCAAGAAACTTTGTCTATTACAGAAAGGGCTTACCTCATGTTTGAAGGCAATATATTAAAGAGTGGTACAGCAGAAGAATTGGCCAATGATGAAGTTGTACGTAGAGTCTATCTTGGCCAAAATTTCATTTTGAAGAAAAAGCAGATGGATGTGGATTAGGCTAATCATATTGATAGTATGTGTTTTTTCGGTTGCTTCTTGTGGTGATTATGCAGCATTGGAGGCTATAGATGAAAATAGGAAAATGGCTGATTCACTTTTCATTGTAAGAAAGGATACTTTAAATAAGTCATTCGAAGGGGTATGTGATAGCGTTTATAAAATTCATTATGACCGAGCTGTCGACTCAATCAAGCAATTGCGAATTGAAGGAATCAAAGATCTAATCGAGCCTGAAAATTAATGAGATATCTGATCGTCATATTAGCTCTAGTTTGCTTTTCATGCAAATCTCAAAAGAAGGAGATTCCACCTGTAGATTTTTTCTATGATGCAAAGGTTGAACAGTTGAAGATGGAAAAGATTCAAGAATGTAAGGAGGATGCTGTTGAGAAAGCGGAAAAATTTGTTGACAGTCTCATTGATAAATGGATAAAGGAGCAAAACAACAAGGAAATTGATTTTCCTATCAAGCCGAGAAGACCTAGTGCTCCGCCAAAAATTATTGATTCCAATTAAAGATCGTGCTATTACGGGATTACTCCATCTGAATATGTGAAAATGGGTGGTTATTCCTTCAGGCCGCCAAGTCAACAAGAATAATTTTATTTTGTGTTAGCTTTTGCGATGCTATACAGACGCTTGTTCATTTTTAATGCGCTTTTCTTGCTTGTTGCAATTTCTCTAAATCCTTGTGTCATAGCATCTAATCCACCTTGAAATTTTGAGTCAAGATGATGAGAAATGTATTCTATTGAAGGATTCTCGATTGGTGTATGTTTTGTATCACACAATTTGAAGTTGCTTGTCGATCTGCTCGCTAGGATAAATATCGATCCATCTTTTATTTGAATTTCTGAATCGAATTCCAAATCTTTATTTAGAAATATATCTTCTTTTGTGTTTTGTAGGTATTGGTCTAATTCTTTACCGTAAGTGAAGACCACATTTGAGAAATCATAATCCTGACTAAATTCTTGCATGATTGTTTGATTGGCATAATCAATTCTTTCTTGTTCGAAGTCAGCTCTAGCTTTGCCTTCTGTACTTTCTAGGTGTGCAATTTTTTCTTTGAATGAATATAGTCTAACAATGAGTGTACCTTCTTTAAGTTCGAGGACTGCTTCTACTCCTTGTTTTTGGTTGGCGAATAAACTATTTTCTGATCCTTGTGCAAAAGAATTACACATGAATAAGAGTAATATCAAAAAGCTGGAAGAAAATTTCATGATCGTATTAATACTAGTAATTATTTATCTTTTTTGAGAATTGCCTTTTGATAAAGCTTATTAAGTTTTGCATTAAAATATTCAACATCAAGCAAGTATGCTTTGTTTCCAGCAATTATTTCGTTTGAACGATCTCCACTTAAGAGTGTTTTTAGACCACCATCTAAGTTTATTCCATGTGGTGCAGGTTCAGGGATTCTTCTCATATCAGAATCGAACAAATAATAATCGTTGTCATCTTGGGCTGCAAGGATATAGATAGGTCCTTCCTTTAATTTTATATTTGAATCAATCTCTAATGCTTGATTAAGAAAAATATTGTCATTTTTTTGATTTAGAAAGTCTTGAATTCCCTTTCCATATGCAAATTGTATATCTGAAAAATTGTAATGAAGTTTCATTTGATTTAGAAAAGCGGTGTTAAAGGAATTGTTGGATGCTAATATTTGGTCTGCCTCTTCCTTTCTTCCTTTATCCCTAAGGTAGTTGATCTTTTTATCAGAGCTCCTTAAGCGAACAATCAAGGTGCCTCCTCTTAGTGCTTGAAGATCTTTTTCTACAATTTTAAGTCGTTTGAAGTATGGCAAGCGCTCTGATGAATCTTCTCCTGATTTAGCTTTCCATTGTGTCATATCACTTTGAGCATTCATGCTAAAAGTTGCAATTAATAGAAGTAGCATGGTCCAAAAAGAGTATTTCATTACTGGTCTTATTTGTTTTAATTACTACAAAGTCGGAATTTTCTTTATTTTTTGAAAGGCTTTCTTTTCCAAACTAGCCATAAAACGCTTCCTTTTTGGTATTAAGTCTTTAAGAATTGATTTAGCCATTAAAATTTGTGGAATAAATCTTGGCTTTTGTCCAAAATCTATAGAAAATCAAAATCGCTTTTTATTTTTGTTCCACAATTCATTTACTTACGTAAATAGCATCTCTGAAATGAGAAAACATTTATGGAAATGCAAAAAATACATTATGCAAGCAGGAATAGATATTGAGGCACTGAATCAACAGATTCAGGTGGATAGTGCCTTTTTAGAGGATTTAAAAGAAACTACCTCGAAGGTAATTGTTGGGCAAGAATATATGCTCGAGAGGTTGCTTTTGGGATTATTGGCAAAAGGTCATGTTCTTTTGGAGGGTCTTCCGGGATTAGCTAAGACCTTGTCAATTAAAACCCTGTCATCAGCTATAGATGCAAAATTCAGTAGAATCCAGTTTACTCCGGATTTATTGCCAGCTGATATTATTGGTACAATGATATATAATCCGGGCACCAATGATTTTAATGTACGTAAAGGGCCAATCTTTGCTAACTTTATTTTGGCGGATGAAATCAATAGAGCACCTGCAAAAGTACAATCAGCATTGCTTGAGGCGATGCAAGAAAAGCAGGTAACGATTGGAAAGGAGAGTTATAAATTGGAAGAACCATTTTTGGTGCTGGCTACGCAAAACCCAATTGAGCAAGAAGGAACATATCCTTTGCCAGAGGCACAGGTTGATAGATTTATGTTGAAGGTAAAGATTGGGTATCCAAACAAGGATGAAGAGAGATCAATCATCCAAAAAACAATCTCTGGAGAAACGATGCAAAAGATCAATGCGGTTGTAAGTCCAGAAAAGATTGTCAAAGCGCGAGAGTTGGTGAAGAAGATTTATATGGATGATAAAATTAC
>CALHKJ010000349.1 GCA_938033975.1 uncultured Saprospiraceae bacterium
TTGAGTCTTGAGTCTTGAGTCTTGAGTCTTGAGTCTTGAGTCTTGAGTCTTGAGTCTTGAGTCTTGAGTCTTGAGTCTTGAGTCTTGAGTCTTCAAGATGTAAAGAATTTTACAAAAACTAATTAGAAAATAAATTTGGTAGAACATCTGTAGCTGAACACAAACACTGTGTAGATAGGGGGGCATAGGTCTGTGTAGCCAAATCTCTGTCTTTATAGTACAAGCTCAAAAAAAGATAGATATGAAACAATTACTCCTAACTCTAACAGCAATTCTCGGCCTGACTGTGGTTTCATTCGCATCAAATATAGCTGATGGCTCACTTACAATAGTGACATCATCTAAAATTGAGGTGACCTTAGAAAATGAGGGTCAAAAAGAATTTATTATTTCATCAGTTTTTAGAGCTGAAGAAAACAGTATCGAAATGGTTTTTGAATCAGATGTAAGAATGATTCAAATATTTAATATTGAAGGAGAATTGGAAATGATGTTTCCAGTAGATTCTACGGATGTAAATTTAGGGATGAGTTTATTTGAAGAAGGATCATATAGAATGGGATTTACAGTAGATGGTATCTCAGAAGTACAGTACACAAAGTTACAAGTGAAATAAGTTTAGTATTACAAGGTTTTGAATCCTGGTCTCCGAAAGGCCAGGAATTTTTTTGCCCTAAAATGAAAGGCCTTTCAAAATGAATTGAAAGGCCTTTCCATACTTTGGTAATCATAACTATTGCTAGTTATTGAGTTATTGTTGCTATAAATTTTTCTTCATTAATAAAAGGTTGTTCATTAACAATCACCTCTTTTAATCTCACCCAAATCTACAAAAGCTTTTTAATATTTCAACTTTGGAAGATTTTGTTTTGGTAAAGATTTGGTTCTTTCAGCTCAATTTAGCCTTGACCGCCTTTAATTACTGTCTTTTTTATCTCAATCGTTTGTGGTCCAGAGATAATTTTAAATTCAGTTCTTCTATTGATTCTGTGCTCATCATCTGGACATCTTACTCCATTTACACATCTATTGATTATTTGTTGCTCTCCATATCCCTTTGGCACAATTCTATCTGCAACTATTCCTTTGTTTAATAACCAATTTCTCGCTGACTCTGCTCTTCTTTGAGATAGGTCTTCATTGTAATTAGATGTCCCTTGCGAATCAGTATGAGAAGATAATTCAATGACCATGTCTGGATACTTAATCAAAAGATCATATAGAACTGATAAATCTTTTTCAGCATCAGGTAAAATTTTCGTGTCATCAAGATCATAATAAATATTATTCAATCTAATAGGCTGATTGGTTGTGATCGTTTCATATTCATCTTCCACAATCTCAGGCTCTTTTGGAATCGGCTTCAAAGTTATGGTACGCTTAACTGTAAAGTCATCGATGATACCAGCTGTGTTAAACGAGATTGAATCTGGATAATATCCTTCTTTATTGATCAACAACTTATAGTTGTTGTCACTATCAAGCATAAATTGATATTCATTATTCCCAGGAATCGTTTTTGTATCTGGAGAAATAACTTGGGTTAGATTACTAAGTTTTAGAGTAGCGCCATCTAATGGTTGTTTATCTTCATCAACTATTGTAGCCAATAAGTCTATGACAACTTCTCTGATTGTGAATGAATAGATATCATCACAACAAGTTACACTTTTCAATTTTTTCTTACCATCATCAGGTCTATTTGAAACAATGTAACCGCCTTTCCCGTCGTAATTTAATGTGTAATAAAGATCATCATAAGAAGTATTGAAGTTGAATCCTAAATTGGTAGGCTTACTCCAATTTGAACCATCCCATGCTGTTTTGTAAATATCAAATCCTCCAATGTTAGGTACACCGTTGGTACTAAAGAATAACTCTCCATCTCTATAATATGGAGTTACTTCATCTCCAGCAGTATTAATTGCTTCTCCTAAGTTGGTCGGACTAGAAAATGTTCCATCTCCGTTTTCTCTTGAATAATAAATATCCTTTCCACCATATCCTCCTTCCATATCTGAAACAAAGAAAATTACATCATCTCCATACAACTCTCCTGCGCATGGATGTTGTGCCAAATAATCTCCATTTATTCCGACTAGCTCAACTGCTGGGCTCCAATCTTCATCCTTTCTATAACTTACAAAGATTTTGCTCATATTAAGTTCACTTCCTGTCAGTTGGGATCTTGTAAAATACATGACTCTTCCATCTTGAGAAAATGACATGTTCGAGTTGTGAAACCCCCTCCTGTTTATTTGTTCACCTAAAGGTTCAGGATCTGTAAAGCCCTCATCTGATTTTTGGGCTACATATATTTTAGAATGATAGTCTTCATCATCTTCGCCTCCTAATTCTATCGTACTTCTTCTATTAAAAGAAGAATAGTATAAACTTCCATCTCTAAATTCTTGTGGAGCTGATTCTCCTGAAGCTGTATTAACATCGGTATCGATAAATCTTACAGCAATATCAAGATTCTGCTCTAGTTTATTCAACTCCATGATTCCATCGAGTTGAAACTGAGCATTTGCTTTTAATGCTTCATTATCAGATTCTGTGAGGAATTGTTTGAAGTTGGCGATAGACTCCTCATACTTTCCATTTTCTTTTTGAATAACCGCATACATGTATCGCTCGTCAATATATTTCCCTTCACTTGATCTGCTACTCCAAAGTTTTTTATAAGTTTTTTCAGCCTTTTCTAAATCTCTTAATTTGTATGAAAGCATTCCAATTAATGGGACCAAATTTTTGTCACGGCTTTCGTCATATGCTTTTTCAAACCATTCTCTTGCATTGTAGTAGTCACCATTTTCGGCAGCTTCTTCAGCAACCTCTAGCATCTGGTCATATGTTTGAGCTCTTAATGGCTGTGCAAATGCGTCATTGCTAAAAGCGATGACAGACAAAAGCAAAATCGTTAATCGTAGTAAATTCATTTTCATGAATCAGTTGTTTTAAATGAAAGAAAGATTAAAGTCTTGGACAAATAAGAAGAGGTTTGACCTTAGGTTTTTTGTAAATCTTACCGAGGTAAGTTACTCCTAATTCAAAGCCTGATCGACCGTTTGTCGCTGGTGTAAATGATGCTAGATTTATATCATAGGCAATGCCTATTCTGATGTCTTTGTAGTCCATTCCAAGCATAAGTTGGAGATCTGCTGCGTTCACTACTCTAAATCCGAGACCACCTGTCAAAGAAATTTCTCTTTCTTCATCAACAAGTAATGAGCCTCTAGTCTGTACTGCAAGTTCAGTAACACTGCCACTGTTTTGTACTAGTAGACTAGGTATAAACGTAAATTTATCGCTTATGTCACTGTAAAACGTCAAAAATGCGGTAGATCGTACATTTTTTCTATCTGAAATTTGACTACCACTTATTGATTGACCAGGTCTTGCAAAGTGAGCTACCGACAATCCTGCTCTCATATCTGATTTCTTGCTAAGCTTAGAGGTGAATAAGGTTCCGATATTCCAATGATTGTACATACCCCCTACTAAGCCTTGTTGTCTTGGATTTTGATTTGGTTCTGCTGCGGCTTGAGCAATCAATTGTTGCGTAAATGGATCGCTTCCACTTTCTAAGAGAATTGGACTTACAAGATTTCTTGTATCTAATTTTCTCTGTACAGCACCATATTGAACACCGATCGTGAAAACCGAGTTAGATTTTTTTCCTAGTCCTAAATGATAGGCCACACTAAACAATGAACCAACATTTCTGATAAAGGCACTACCTGCTTGATCATAGTACAGATTAGCTCCAACACCTATCCAATCTTGTTTTCTGAATCCACCGATGATTGGCGAATCAACAAATACACTGACTGTCTGAAAAGGCTTACTTGATCTGACGATGTCCTCGTTTTCTCCGTAATTTACTGCGCGATATTGATCTCTATAAATTCCACCAGCTCGATATGATCCTAAATATGCTCCTGTGAGTGCAGGATTCAAGTTTAGAGGAGCCAAATGAAATTGAGTAAAGTGCAAATCTTGGCCTGATACTTTTGTGCAAAAGCACAGGACAATGGCAAAGAATAAATATTTTAACCGCATATCGCTTTTATTGTTCTTTAAAATAAGCTTAAATATTGAGAATACTGCTTCTATACTTAATAGGTAAAAATAGCTTAATGATGACAGTTTTAGTATTTTGGAAGCGTTATTTATTAAAAAAGATAGTCATATTAAGGTGAGAATTTCATCGAAGACGACATATTATAGTATTCATTCGATTTTAGGCTCAAAAACTGTCTTTTTAGCATTCTTTTTCTTCCTGTTTATTCAAACTGTGGTTCATAGCCAAAAACAAGCATTTTTTGCTCCTGCAGACACTTTAGACAAAGCAAGATTTTACACTGGTTTAGCCTTTACTTCAAGTTCTTTTACTGCTACATCGATTGGTCTTTATAATAGTTGGTACAAGCAATTCGATCAATCCGAATTTCATTTATTTAATGATTGGAAAGAGTGGAGAGGAATGGACAAACTAGGTCATGCCTATACATCCTATAATCTATGCAATATTGGTTATCAAGGCGCGAGATGGACCGGGCTATCAAAATCGAATAGTCTTTGGTTTGCTGGCATAGGAAGCACACTGATACAAACTACTATTGAGGTCATGGATGGCTTCTCTACCAAGTGGGGTTTTTCTGTTGGTGATGTCGTTTTTAATTCTGTAGGCACTGCAAGTTTTATCTTACAAGAAGCCTACTGGGATGAGCAAAGGTTTAGAATTAAAATTTCATCACACAATGATGGTTATTCAGAGCATTTGTTAACCAGTCAAAATGGAAATAGTTATTCACTTACACAAAGAGTTGATGACTTATACGGCAGTGGTCGTCTCGAACAATTTCTCAAGGATTACAATAAGCAGACTATTTGGCTTTCCGCAAATGTACGTTCGTTGATTCCAAAAGCTCCTGTCCCCAAATGGTTGAATTTGAGTTTTGGATATAGTCCAGAAAATCTATTTGGTGGTTTTGAGAATAGTTGGACTATTGGTGAAGATCTCTATGAGCTTTCAAAAGATTTGTATCCTAGATCTCATCAATTCATTCTTTCTTTTGATGCAGATTTAAATCGAATAAAAACGTCCAATCATTTTCTCAATACCTTATTGGCACTAACAAATAGCTTTAAAATTCCAGCACCAGCCATTGAATACAACTCTTTAGGT
>CALHKJ010000350.1 GCA_938033975.1 uncultured Saprospiraceae bacterium
TATTTTCTGTCCCACCATTGTTACAAATTATTTCTGTTCTTTGAACAGCACCAATAGCACATCCTTCAGAACATGAACCAGGCTCAAGAACAGTAAAAATGGTTTCACAATTTGGATCATTGATTGAAGTAAGAAACATAGGAAAAGCACCTAATCCTGCTACTCCTGGATCTGTTTGAAAGCTTGATATTTGGTCAAATGTTCCTTGTTGATCCACAGCAAAAATGACAGGATTTGATACTGTATAATCTCCAACCAAACCTGATCCTTGAACTTCAACATCGAAAGTTATTATATCATCATCAGGGTTGTTAGGTGTCCCATTGTCATTACATGATACATTAGTTACGAAGACATCAGAAATGGAACACGGGTCAGGATCATTCGAACAGCTTCCAGGATCACTTAAATTAACTTGGAGAAAGCAATTTGAATCATCAGCATCAGTGATAGTTAATTGGACATCTCCTTCACCAGCAGATCCGAAATCCAATTCAAAACTAGTTTGTTGACCATATACTCCTGTATTTGGAAATACAATACCAGAATTGATCTCTACTATATATCCAGTTCCACCATTTGCCGCTTGAGGATCCAAAGTAAAACTTATGAAATCATCTGTTGAGTCATTTGGTGTTCCATTATTATTACAAAAGATATTGTCCAAAAATGATTCTGTTATTTCACAATCACAAGGAACGATTTCTATATCTACGTCTGTAAACGCTGCACACTCATCGCTAAAGGGCTCAAATTCTAAGCTTACAAATTGCTGACTAAAAGTGCTAAGATCAATAGGTGGTGTAACAACTATATTATTAATTAGCCAAGTTCCATTAACATCAGGATCAACAGTTGGGTCAAAATTGGTTTCGCAAACGATTTGAGCTCCATCAGTCAAAACACTACCATCAAAAACTAGGTCTAAAGGCGCTGCTTCTAAATAATTGAAGGTCGCTGAACAAGTTGGATTAAGTATTGGTGTGCATCCAGAAGGATCTATAATATTGACTATTCCAATATTAATTGCATCATTATTAGCTAAGCTTGACGTTGGAAGCATCAATTCAAAACCATTGAAAATTGGATTAATCAAACTTGGATCAGAACAAAGAATTATATCGTCGCCATCAGATAGCCCATCAAGCAATACATCAGATATACCAGAACCTGGAAAAGTCAACTCTACATCAAGAGTTGTCCCCGACGGATTAATTGAAATACTTAAGTTTGGATTAGATGTATCACATGTTCCTTCACACAAATCTCCAAAACCTGAAATACATAATTCTGGTCCTGGGATTGCGCTTACTGTAATACTGGAACTATTGCTACAACCATTTGCATCAGTTACAGTAGCTGTAAATGTACCAAAGTCATCAGCGACAGTCGGAGAAATTATTGGATTCTGATCATTGGAGGAAAAAGAATTGGGGCCTTCCCAATTCCAAGATGCTCCAGCTCCTCCACCTATTCCTTCCAAATCTATGTTTTGCCCAACACAAATATTAGTATTGGCATCAAGATTTATGTTTGGTGGTGTCGCAGCAGTAATAGTTACTGAAGCTTCACTGTTGCAAAATCCTGGTGCTGAAACAGTAACTGCGTAAGTTCCAAGATTATCAGCCACGCTATTCAATATTTCAGGATCGTCATCTGAAGAAGAGAATCCATCAGGACCTTCCCATGACCAAAAAGCTCCATTGGCTCCATTTTCTTGCAGTAATATATCTTGGCCTGGACATACTTCAGTAGCTATTGCAGAAACATCAATATCAACATCTGATGCCTGAAAAACTTCTACCTCAGAAGAATTACTACAACCATTTCCATCTGTTACTATTACTGTGTATATACCTATGTTGGCTGCACCACTAGAATTTATGGTTGGGTCTTGGCCTGCTTGAGAAAAGCCATTAGGACCAGTCCATTGCCAATTGGTTGCATCACCTGCATCTTCATTAAGTTCTATTGGATCTCCTACACAGACCATATCATCTGCAACCGTTGCGTTAGCATTTGGTGATGGCAGTTGACTTATTGTTATCGTTTGGGTTGCAGTACAACCATCAATGTCTGTCACTGTTACTGTATAATCTCCAAAGTCGGTAACATCTACAATTGTATAAGTTTCTTGACTATTACCACTTGCAACAAAGTTTGGACCCGCCCATTCCCAATTCTGATTAGATAGTCCATTTTCATTTAGTATTAAATCTTGTCCAATACAAAATTCTGTTGCATTAGAAGAGGCCAATACTTCAGCATCATCAAGTACATCAACTACGATTTCTACACATACATCATAATCCATGGTTACCTGACCAGTTGAAACAAGCATTTGTGGATCAGTACATCCGGCATTTAGCGCTCTAACTATTACATCGACACCGACTTGGCCCTCCCATGGCAAATCCAATTGGGTACAAAGGATTGTATACGTTCCATCGTGATTAAATAAATCTTGTTCAAAAAGAGGAGGCAGCGCTTCAAAATTAGTAGGCACAGAAGCAGGCGCGAAATCTAAGTTGTCTGCAACATATGCATTCAAATAAAAATCATTGATACAACCAGGTGCTACACCACTATTATCAAAACCATTGACATTGAGAGTAAAAATAACCTCTGTAATTTTCATACAATCTCCTGTACTTGCAGGAATATCAAAATTTAAGAATGAACCTTC
>CALHKJ010000351.1 GCA_938033975.1 uncultured Saprospiraceae bacterium
AAGAGACATAAGCGTAAATACTGATAAAGTCATTGTTGACAAAATAATCACTGTTCCTGTGCAGGTAAATAAGGAGCCATCTAAAAAAAGAAGAGAAATAAGATGGAAGAAGGAAGTTACTCGGATTCTAGCAACCAATGGCGAAGCTTCAAGAGAAAACGTCTTCGAGCTTTTAAAAGAGTCTTGCCCAAAAGCTTTTCAAATTCACGATGAAGAACATATAAGGCGAATGATTAGAGATACGCTAAGAAGGAATAAGGATGATTTTGAGGTAGTTGATAATGGGTTTCTTGATGATACTTACAAAGTAAAGCAATAAAAAAGCCCCTAATGGGGCTTTTAGAAATATGTCTTCCGTAAAGAAGCGTAGAAAGTTTCATATCGTTGAAGCTCATACTCGTATTGTTAGAGGCAAGCGAGTTAGAGTCAAGCGTCACATGAAATGTATGCCTAGAAACTAGGCATTACGCGCAGTGATGGCGCGCCCATCGCTATAAAAACGTGTCTAAGCTGTCAGGACATAAGTTGACAGTACTTTTTCACTTTTGCATCGACTGGGGCGAAGTTGGTCTCATTAGCCAACCTAGTTGGGATTTAATAAATCCTAACCAGTCATTTTATTATTACAAATATAAGTCAAAAATTGTTCCGTACTATTAAGTTAATCAATATTTAACTACGGTCCTCTGAATATATCAATGCCTAATTTTTATTCCTACCTTTTATGGAAATTCGTTCTAATGAAATTATTTACAACAATTTTATTTGCTGTCTTTTTTTCTTTTGTCAGTTTAGCTCAGACTTCAACCTGGACTGGGATGGCAAGTAGTGCTTGGGACAATCCAGCAAATTGGGACGGTGGGGTACCTAGCTTAACCACTACAGTATCTATTTTTTCATCACCGAATAATCCTGTGATAAGCTCTAATGCATATGCACAACAAGTTATTGTAAGCCCTGGAGCTTCCTTAACAATTACACTAAATGCAATTTTAGAAATTGATAAATCTGCATCAACAGATATGTTGCCTGGCTTGTTGATAAATACCAATGTCGAAAATAACGGAGTAATTAATATTAACAATGCATACAATGGTATCTTACTTAACTCGACTGGTACCTTAGAGAATTATGGAGATATTAATATTGGGCTCACTGGATCCATTTCAAGTCAAGGTTTGTACAATGATGGAATAGTAATCAATGACAATTCTGCTACCATCTCCATAGATGATGTAAGTGTCGGAATAGTTAATTTTTTTGGAGATTTCACCAATTATGGCCAAATTAAAATTGGCGAGACAGTTGGAATTACACTAGATGGAATTGGCAATTATAGCACAATGAATAATTACGGTGACATTGAAATATTTGATGCTGCACGTACTGCTTTGAGAACTTATAATTCGGATCCATTTTATGGAACCTTTATAAATCACCAAGATGCATTTGTCGAAATTGGCATTGCTCAAAGAGGAATTCGGAATGAAGGTACGCTCACAAATTTTGGAGAAATGATCGTTGGTGATATTGGAAGTATAAGTTTCTTTGCCATTGACAATAGAGTAGACGGAATTCTGGAGAATAAGCAATGTGCTAACTTGATTTGTAATTTCAAACTTGAGAACACCAGTTCTAATTCAATAGAAAACGATGGCTTATTCATTTTTTCTTCTCCTGCCGGAAGCAATATTGGCCTTTTCAATAACAATGGAATTATCAATGATCTAAATAACAGCTTTTTTTCTGTTCCGTCATCTGGCTACGTGGAAAATGGATTCTTTGTTTCATCATCAGCTGCTACATTTAATTCTTGTTCTATACCTGCAATTTATTCTCTACCAGTCTCAGGTAATTATGTAGTAGAAGGAGTTTACTTAAATATGGCAGCGACTACTCCGGCTAGTAACTACGACCCAGTTACAGCTTCATTCAATTTTCCAAATGTTGGTGTTTACAACTTCTTTATTAGGTACGAAGATTTAGGAAGCAACTGTTCTATAATTCTACCGTGGTCTATTAATGTATCGTTTGTTGGTAGCACTATCACCTTCACAGGAAATGGTGATGGCATTGATTGGCACGATCCTATGAATTGGGATTTGGGTATAGTTCCAGAGGTCTGTCATCATGTAATTATTCCAGCAACACAAAATGTTATTATTTTGCCAAACGCCCTAGGTGTTGGAAGGACTCTTTGTGTGAATCTAAATGCAAGTTTGGATGTACCTGATACAGCTGAACTAGAAATCATTCCATATTAATAAGTATTTCATTAAAACTACTGTAAAGCCAATGCAAGTATTGCAGATATTTATGCTTCCGCAAAAGTTCTCTCATTTTCTTGAGGGCAAGACCCATTTGATTTTCGAAAAGAATTGAATTTTAAATATTGAAGTCTGGAATGTCCTTTGACCAAGCTTCATTTCGCTGCATGATTAATTCATTTCTCTTTCATTTGTTCTTTTTAAAGACATATTCCTATTTTTTGGTCTTTGGAAGTATAAAAAATGTCAGCAAAAGCATCAGTCTGAGCTTGTATTCCAAACATTAGTTTATTTTTAGGTTTGATTCTAAAACATGCTACTAACTAATGAATAATCATATTAAAGCAATCCTTCTTATAGGCTTTTTGATAATGGCTTCAAATTGCTTTTCCCAAGATATCGTGATCAACGAATTAATGGCAAAAAATACCACCTATGCTCAAGATGAAGCGGGGCAATTTGATGACTATATAGAGTTAAGAAATAATAGTTCTACAAATTATCAAAATTT
>CALHKJ010000352.1 GCA_938033975.1 uncultured Saprospiraceae bacterium
ATTAGGCAATCCTATATCCAACAACAACAGCTGATATTCTAGATTCTGGGATTTCAAAAGAAATTCTTCGGCACTGGCATATGATGCAACGAGATCTAGATCGTTGTGTCGGTCTACATAAAACTCTAATTTCTCTCTGGCGAGAAGTTCATCCTCTACTATAATGCACGTTATCACTTATATTTCCAAGTTTAGGGTTAGTACTGTTCTTGCGTTATTGTCAATTATACTAAAGTCAAATGTATGCTTCTCTGGGTAATACAAGGCAAGTCTTTTCTTAAGACTATTGATTCCAAATCCCTTTTTCTTTTTATCGAATTTCTGATTTGAAATAGTATTGTTCATTGTCACTGTCAGCAGACCGGCTCGTTCTATAATATCCATTCGAAACGAAAAATCAGTCTCTATACCCATTCCACTATGTTTCACCCCATTTTCTAAAATGCCAAACACAATCAAGGGCGAAATCCTCAATTCTTCGTTCTCTATACTTATCCTGATATTCTTACTGACATCAGAGCTGCCAATCCTGAAATCTACAAGTGCTACATATTTTCTTAAAAGATCTATTTCTTCGCCTAAGGATATAAATTCCTTATCCGTTTCATAAATCATAAACCGCAGTAATTCACTGAGTTTTATAACGTAATCGGATGCCTGATCCTTGTCTTGGACGATTAAGGAATGTATGTTATTCAATGAGTTAAATAAAAAATGCGGACTTATCTGGGATTGCAAGTATTTAATTTTATTCTGTGCATTTTCCAATCGCAGCGCATTGGTTTCTATTTCATCTTGGCGACTTTTCTTTATCGCTAGAAAAATTGTGGTGCCTAAAATACCCAGTGTGTAGAGAGCAGTACCACTTATTATTCTCCAGAAGTGCTTAGGTGGAGCATATGGATCAAATTTTAGATTCTGTTTCGTATGCTCTGGGAACATGAAACTCATCCATTCTACAATTACTATCTCGCCCAGATAATAAATAAAATAAATAGACAATAGCACAAGTACAGTAAATTGTCCATACTTTTTATTGATGAAATATTTTGGAAACAGCCATAACCAATTCACATAAACTATGACAACTATAGGTAGCAAAACAGAAATATTTCTAATCAGGTATTCGTCTAACTTACTCCCCTTGCTTGCCCACAGTGACATAATGAACCATATAGAAAGCCAGGAAAGTAAGTGCCATAAAACGTCGGTAACTTTCTGACCCAGTATCTTTTTCATAAATGCAAATTAGCACAATGCCCGATACAACTATTGTCGTTGGTTTAATTTTTTTTGTTGTTAGTTGAATATAAATTCGAGGCTTAAATTAATCTTCTAATTTAGGCTAAACTTATCAATTTCCTTAAGACCCCTCTTGAAAATTACCACTTGCAAAGATCAGTAAATGAACACAGTTTCATTATCCGGTTTTTATGCCAAAAAAGTATTCATAAATGACAACAATAAGAAACAACGAAATCTGTAAAAGAATGAAAAACAAGTATATGATTCCTTCTCAGGTTATTATCCTTCTCTTGTTCTTTCCAATCTGGATTGATGGGCAAGAAAATTTTCCAGAACCGATACAACAACAAATGGATTCCATTTTCAGCAACTATGAAAACAATCCTGGATGTGCAGTAGCAGTTGTGAAAAACGGAAAAACTGTCTTTCAACGAGGCTATGGTCTGGCGAATCTAGAATACGACATTCCAGTTTCAACAAAGACAGTTTTCGATGCCAACGCTATGGCTAAGCAAGTGACCGCGGCCTGTGTTTTTAAATTGGTAAAATCAGGGAAAATCAAACTCGATGACTCAGTCACGAAATTTTTTCCTGAATTTCCCACTTATCCAGAAGGGAAATTAATGGTGAAAAATCTTCTTTATCAGACCAGTGGCCTCAGAAGTTATCTGGCCATTCTATTTTCTCAAAACAGATACTTCGGTGACCAGGTAAACAATGACGATGTACTTCATATGCTTAAGAAGCAGCGGAATCTAAATTTCAAACCGGGCTCGCGACAAGACTTAAGCAATTCAAATTATGTATTACTCGCAAATATCATAGCGAAAGTAAGTGGCCAGACTTTCGCAGAATATGCTAAAGAAAAAATATTCGATCCGCTCAATATGACACATACATTCTTTGCCGATTCTCAAAACAAAGTAATTAAGAATAGAGCAATAGCTTACCAAGAAGTAGAAGGCAATTTTCTTGTAGACCATTATTTCAATTCGACGGTGGTAGGTGATGGCGCACTTCTGACGAATCTAGAAGACATGGTAAAGTGGACAAAGAGTCTAAGTACTGGCGCTGTGCTTGGAAATAGTCTGGTGTCACAATTAATTACTTCCGGAACGCTAAATTCAGGTTTAGCGGCCAATTATGCCGGAGGCCTATTTGTACAAGATCATTACGATATAGAAGGCTTAACAACCGTACGACATTCTGGTGACTGGGCAGGGTTTCGTTCTCTGTTTTACAAATTCTTAAATGAAGACACTGCATTTATCATTTTAAGCAACAATGCAAGTACCAATGTCTGGGCTTTACTGGATCAATTGACACCCGTATTTCTAGCAGATGAAATTGCTGAAGCGCAGAGGTTGGCAGCATCTAATACCGGTGTCTCAACAACAGCAATAGAAATTAAACTGGACAAAAAAGAAGTCCAGAAATTCACTGGAAATTTTTTCAATACAATTGATGGCAATCTCAGATCCGTAGAATTACTAGATGGAAAGTTGCACTATAAACGTGACCCTAATTCTCCAGGATCTCCGTTGACTGTTACAAGTTCCGATGAACTTGTCTTTGAAGCGCTGCCTATTGTTAAATTATCTTTTGGGCAAGCCTATAAAACAATGACTTTCTCAGTCAACAACCAAAACCCAATCCTGTTCCATCGGTATCAAAATATTGTATACACTCAAAAGGAGCTTAAAGAATATGAAAACAATTTCTACAACGAAGATTTAGAAGTTATTTATCAAGTAAAGTCTAAAGATGGTCAATTACAAATCTTGATAGAAGGAAAAGAACTTGTAGTTCTTACACCTTTTACGAAAGATAGGTTCAGAGAAGAGCACTTTGGCTATCTAACTTTTAAAAAAGATCAGAAAGGAAATATCACAAGCTTTTCCAGAACCGATAATACATTTACTAATTTGGTTTTTCAGGTTTTGAAAAGTAATACCTTATAGGTTTATACGACGGCACTAGAAGTTGATTACTCTAAAAAAACAAGTGAAAATTCACAATCAATGAATCAGAATATAATCTTATTAATAATCCTATTTATTGGCAATGTTCAACTAACATTTGCAACAAAAGATAATGACCTTTCCTTCATTAAGACTCAAGTGGATTCTACCCGTATTGCCGAACTTGATCAGTACTGGGAACGATTAAATAGATCTGTTATAGAAGGAGACTTTGAAACTTACAAAAACTGCTTTCATGAAGATGCCGTAATTGTATTTGCTTCTTCAAGCAACAAGACCTCTGTTCCTATTTCTACTGCCCTTTCATACTGGAAAGAAGGATTTAAAAATACCAAGGAAGGAAAGATTAAGGTGAATGTAGAATTTCGTTTTTCACAAAGGATCGGCAACGAGACTACTGCTCACGAAACTGGAATTTTTATTTATTCTTCTACAGACAATAATACCAAGGTAACTGATACGTTTATCATTCCCTTTGAAATGTTGCTCGTAAAACGTGAAAACAATTGGTACGGTATGATGGAACACCAAAAACCGTTTGCCACTCAGGAAGAATGGGATGATTTAAAATAGACTTATAGGATATAGTTTTTTTATGCGGCATTAAGAGGTCAAGGCAATTAATATTTTGTAGATTTTTTACAAAATCAAACGTGATTGTTCTTGCCCTTGCCGTTTTTTGTTTTGCTTGTATGAATTATCAGATAACCAATAATGAGTAGATTATGCGAAGCGTATATTTAGAACAAGCTACCTCCCTTGCTATACCGATAAATCTGTTCTTCTGATTAAGACTTTATCTCTGGTTGAAGTTTTAAGACTTTAACACCTATCGCATACCCATAAACTTCGTTTTCTTCGTCTCTATAAATTCTTATTTTATTACAAGCAGGTCCTAGATCACATGGAGTCCATGATTTACCTCCATCGCAGGTTTCGAAACCTTTATTATACGTACCTACATAACCATGATTCTCATCGATAAACCCTATTCCGAATTGCCGCGCTGATCCATCCTTAATAAGGTTTAATTCAGACCATGTCTCTCCACCATCTATGGTTTTTGCAACACGCTGCTGAGCAGTTGAATCCTGTGTATACGTCTGAATTGTAGCATAACCTACTTTCTTAGTTGGAAACGATACCTTCCAGATGTTTTCATACGGTCTTTCAGACTGATATACTTTTTTCCATGAATTCCCACCATCATAAGTTTTTAAAATTAACGCATTGCTTTCCGCGGGATTGGTACTTGTTGAGGCACAAGCACTTCCTTCATTTTTATCAAACATTTTAATGTCAAATAGCATTTTGCAATCTTCCATCATGGATTTAGACTTCCAGGATTTACCACTATCATGGGACACCATCATACTTGCAGGGCTGCCTACCCTACCGACTGCATAAATGTGATATTTGTAATCTAATTTTCCATGATTAATATATTCTTCTTTAACAACATCCATTCCGCATAGTCCTTTTACATAAGGACCAGAGTAATCTACTGGTGACCATGTTTTTCCACCATCCACTGTTCCGTAAAGAGGGATTGAATCTGAAACGTTGGGAAAATAGTCTGTCCCTACAGTCCCTACAAAACCCACATTCTCATCTATAAAAGCTACAGTTCTAAAAAACGTACCTTTTTGTTCAAGTTGTTTCTCCCAGGATATTCCTCCGTCTTCAGTATGAAATATTTTTCCAGAACCATTGATATACCATCCCTTATTTTTATCAATAAAAGTGATGTCATCTTGTTTTCCTCTAAAGGGTTCTGTGTCAAGGAATTTCCATTCTAGCTTATGTTTACTGCTTACTGAAGTTTTACTTTCTAATATCTTGCAAGAAAACGCTACAGATGCTGCTAAAAAGAAAATCAATAGGTACGTTTTAATATTCATAGATACTACTTTTTAAATCTTATATAAGTTGGCTTTAAAAAAACTCCTTTACCACTAATTAGTGGCAATGTTACTCCCCAGTAATTAAAGGTGATGGATGTATATTGCTTTTTTTCTAAGTCGAGGCTAAATGAAAGTATAGTTCCATCATTGTTCCAATGAATATTCTCTTTAATTTCAACTAAATCCCTTTCTCCATTATCCATTCCAAAAATGACATTGAATACTTCATTTTTATTCATCCCTTCTGAAAATTCAAATCGAATTCTTTCAACTGGAAATGAGTCAATTATCAATTCTTTTTCTGGAGACACAATCTTAGGATATGATAAATCTCTTTCTATATGATTCGTCCAATCTAAGATTGATGGAAACATATCTTTTATAGTTTCACTACTCTTTTTTTGTGAATAGATTTCTCTCAACTTTTCTGAAAAAACATTTGAAAAAGGGAAACCTCGATTTGAATTGATATAATGATAATTTCGATTGATTTCATCAGCATACTCAGGAAACTTGTGCATATTAAATAAGTCAAAAACTGCCCACGTCATATATTCATTGAAAACATCATTTTTACCCTCTTCATAACCACTTCCATCATTCCAAATGGCATCATTGAATTTGCTAAAGATTTCGGCTGTGTAAGCTTCAGAAACAGTATTAATATACCCATGGTCCATCTCCGTAAAAAGAGTATGAATTGCAGTAGAAATTTCTTTTCTATCATTGGTTATAGTATCATATAAAATGGCATTTGGAACATCAACGAAATCAGCAGAAGTTAATGAATCAATG
>CALHKJ010000353.1 GCA_938033975.1 uncultured Saprospiraceae bacterium
AACATTTCCGGAAGGGAAGGAACAAAACTCACAGTGTTGATCAACAGGTTGGGTGGTATTGTGGTGATTACAGTTTTGGCTTTTATTTTTTTCGCTTCCGCAAATGCCTCTACTTCATTATCTGAAAATTCCAATCTTTGAATCGAAGTATTAAGTATGATAGTATCGGGAACAAGGTGCGTAGCTAATGCTTTTATAATATTCATACTTCCTCCTTTAATTCGTAAGGTAGGTTCTGGATTGGGCGGTAGGCTCGCAAGATATGGTGGGCTAGTTGATATGGCTTCATAAATCGCCTTTTTACCTATAAATTGAGGAAAGACTTCGATGCCAAGTTCGTCCATTAATTTTAATAAAAGTTGGTGTTGTCTGCCAAGCCAAGTAGCTCCCATTTCCAGCGGCTTATTCAATTCATAGTCGATGGACTTGATTCTACCACCAAGACGAGCTCTAGATTCTACAATGCAAATATTCAGACTTGAGTCTTTAAGATAGTAGGCTGTAGCAAGACCGGACAATCCTGCACCTATAATTAAGACATCAACATTCATTTCATTCATGATGCACAAATATATACCATGAGATTTAGAATCATTAGCGTCTTGTGGACAACTTATAGACTTGTGCCAACCGATATTGTTGCAGTTTCGTTGTTAATATAATATCTTAAGGCATCCAATGTTAATGATATATCAAGATGAAAAGAACAGATTTAAATCTTGGTATATAATTATATATTCATAAAGTGAAGAAATTTTTTATTTACATATTGCTTTGTACCATACTGAATTCTTGTCTAGACTTTGGAGGAGAACCAGAAGAACCACCTATTCCAGTAATTGAGCATAATTGTTCCATAGAAGTTGATGTGCGATTTTGTGAAAATTTTTCCTGTGATATATCACCAATAAACCTAGTCAATAAGAGAGTTGAAATATACAGAAGTCGAAATGATGCTGTTGATAAAATTAATTTGGTTGCTGCTGATTCGACCAATCAGAATGGTTGGGTTAAGTTTTATGACTACAATTGTGGGATCGATTATTTTGTTAGAGTTGACTTAGAGGAACATGGTGTTTATATTAGCGATGCTAGATTCTTTAATAAGAATTCTTTACTTGAAGTAACAGCTATTAAAAACTATTCCTATAATTTCGATAATTGGGCGCAGCCACTAGTAAGACATATCAGTCTTGATTTCATGACAGTAGGGCAGTATAGCCGCTATAATTATTTTGAAACTTCAGGATTAACTTTTGATGCAGCTGGACATTATGTAGGCTCAAGCCTAAGTGCCTCGGTCAGCGATCAACTAGCTCCAAACACTTATGTAGTTAGCGAACAGTTGTTTAACAATAATTCTATTTTTATTCCTAGTAGTCCTATCACCGATAATCAATTTTATACTGAATCGGTTTGGCGTATAGAAGAGGATACTCTATTTGTAAGTAATCTTTTTCCGGTAAATAATATTATTTCTATTATCTGGGGTATCACCGAGGAAGAAGGGACTACTTATACGGAATATCCAATTCCACTCAATTCAGATTTTTCTAATTTCTTAGACATGAATGAGGAATTTACTATTCCAGAACCTGCTTGGGAAACTGCAGGCGAGTGCTCAGAATTTTCATATCAGGATTATTTATTTGAAAACTTAATAGTGGAACTTAGAGATTATACAGATCAAGCAGGAGGTGGTCCTCTAAAATGCCTTATCTATAATGCCAAAGATGGTTTAGTAAGAAATATTCGCTTCTCTAATGATGGTGAACCATTCACTAGCGGATTCGATTTAATTATAGAATAATATTCTTTATTAATTTTCCTGATGAACAAACTTTACACGATTGGAGCTCTACTTTTTTTTAGCTTGAATTCTATCCAGATTTCCGCTCAAGAATTGGTCAAAGAAGGTAATCAATGGAATGTTTATTTTCCACCAACCTTTGACCCTAATTCTTCCACTTCACTTTATACCATTTCAGGCGATACGCTTATAAATGATATAAGCTATCATAAAATGGCAATCAAAAACAGAGTAACTGAGGAATTGACCTTTATTGATACTTATCTCAGAGAGGATTCAACAAAAAAAGTTTTTGTGAAGAGGTATGATAATGCAGATTTTTTACTCTACGATTTTGGCTTAGAACTGGACGATGTTTTCACTACTGATTACTGCTCATTAAAAGTGATTGCAATTGATTCAGTACAACTTAGTAATGGTCAGATGAGAAAGCGCTATGAGTTTGAAGGGATTGATGCTGCTTACCAAACTACCTTTTGGGTTGAAGGAATTGGGAGCATACATAGTGTGATCGATCATGTTACTAATTTTTGTTTTTTTGACGCACCAGCAACACTTCTTTGTTTTTATGAAGATGGAGAATTGTTGTATCCAGAAAGTCCTCCCGCTTGCATAATTAATGATGTAAGTGAAATTACCGTTCAATATGAGCTTGAGGTTTTTCCTAATCCTTTTTACGATAAGATATTTGTAGAAGACCCAAAACATGCATTTTCGGAAATTCAAGTTTATAATTCATTAGGACAGTTATTGTATACAGAAGAGATGAACAGCAGTTTCATGGAAATGAATCTGGCCCATCTTGAGGTAGGAATTTATTACCTTATTGTGAGAAATGACAAAGGGGTAATCTACACACATCGGATAGTTCACCAATAAATAAATTTTTGAAAGTACTGATAATTAGAGCAATAGGGCATTGTTCTCAATCATTGGCTCAACGGATGGTCGGTAGCATGTGGTCCAAATTCTCTTAAACAAAAAGCAACTAATACTTACTGATTTTTAAATTATTGCGCTTCTGCAAATGACTTTCGGGATGTGGACGTGGCTTAACCGTTGCCAGGTATCAATTCTATAATAGTATGTAAGAACCATACTGGCTATTTCGATATTTTGTTCTATGATTTTAATAAACAACAAATAAAAATTCGGCATTTAGTAAAAATTACATAATTTTTCTTATTTTTAGAATAACCCCAATGATTGAGCTATTATCCGGCCAATCTACAAAACAATTTATTTTGATCTAAGAGAGAAAGCTGATTCTTCTTGCTTATTGTTAAAGCTAAGATTACCTATATTTTTAGACCTATTGCGAAATAGATAGCCCTGTTTTATTTCAGATTTAAACCTGTAGAATGAGAATATTACTTAACCCACTTTTGATTAGCTTTTTGATAATCACTTCATCTCAATTGAATGCGCAAACTTGGATAATGGCAGGGCAGGATTGTCAAACCACCTGTGCAGGTTCATGCATTTTTATTGATAGAAACGATTGGG
>CALHKJ010000354.1 GCA_938033975.1 uncultured Saprospiraceae bacterium
AACATCACCGGTATACGTCATTGGAGGCTTCAGTGACGCTGTATGTAAACGATCCTATGCAGATGTAGTGGTTGGATACTCGGCAGTGCTGGTCTGGTGTGACACTCGCGAGTTGCAGTGGGCAGCCACTGTATCGTACACCACTCTACCTTAAGACATGAGGTCATATGACTGAATGCCCCACTGATGGCTTATGTGAATATTGATATAGTAGACTTAGAATTCGATTCATGAGATTGCGCGATAGCGAGACGATTCGTTGCTCTGATGTTAGTGTTGCAATTATGGGCTGGAGTGGTGTGAAACTGGCGTGAAACTGGCGCCCTACCGACTGAGTATTATCAAAACCGTGTTCGCTCGTTCAAGTTTGCAGTGCCTTGGTCCTATCATACGATGCACAATGACGTACACATTGTGTATTCGTGACGTTTATATGTATATTCTGCTGAAATATTGAGCGAGGCATTAAGTGGATCACCTGTCCATGTTATTGTACTACCCCTTCTCACCTGAAATGGTTTAGCCACTATATCTAATGCAGTAAAAAGATACTTGCCACTATCAACTATGTATTGACCAAAGATATCAAAGGTCCCAGTTCTTTCAGAAATAATTTTTAGATTACCTGTACCCTTACCGGAAATAACCTCATTTAATTTTTCATCAATGATGATATTCACCTCAGCATCTGGGGTGATGCTCAAATTGATTTCTATATTAGCTCCAACCAATAATTCACGTTGACTCAAAACTGTATCTGATTCAATTTCAAACAACTTTCCCTTTTCTGTAAACTGAATGAAACTTTCTTCTGAGTTATCCACACTGGAAACTACAGGAATATTGAGAAAACTACCACGTTTGGTCGTTGCATTTACAACAATATCTGCTTGCTGAAATGGACCCGAAAAATTAACTGAAGTTCTTCCTAATCCTGTTCCATAGTAAGCAGGATTATCTTCTTTATTTGTATCTAGCAATAGAAAGTTTTCAGAGCTAATATTCAAATTCATCCTCATGTCCGCGAGAAAACTGTGATACAATCCTCCTCTCAGCACTGCCTCATTACCCAATTTATCCTTAATAATACCTCCAGTAACATCTATAACCTTCTCATTTATTCTTACTTCTTGCTCGTCAAAGAAAGCTTTGTTTCCTAGATAATCAATCCGGACAGCACCTTCATGCATAATTGCCCTTCCATTTATTTTTGGTTGCGACAATACACCTTTGATTTGGCAATCTAAATCAAAATGACCTGAGGTCTCAGAGATACCATCAAGAATTAAATACTCAAAGAATTTTAATTGGAAATTGTCAGCCGTAAGTACTCCGTCAATTTCCTGTGTTTTCGCATCGACGAATGCATCCAGAACGATCATTTGATTATCTGAATCTCGAATCAAATTCAAATCGACCTTTAGTTTATTATCTGGGAGGTTTTCTACCAACAAGTTTAGACCACCAAAAGAATCTCCATTTAGGTTTAATTCAGGCATTACAAAACTACCTTGGATAGAAGGCTCTTCGAAAATATCCAGGACTTGGAAATTAATAAAAGTAGCTCCTCCAAAAAGAAATTTTGGATCATCAACAAATGGATTAATTAATGACAAGTCAACATCGCTTACATGAAATACTAAATCCTCATTGTTTCGGCTTTGAATTTCAATTTTCCTTTCACCATCCGCAAGCACAAAATCCTGAATATCTATTGATTTTTTACCTAAAATTATTTCATTAGATTTATCAAATACCCACTCAGAACCCAACATTTCCCATGAGTTTTCCGTAAAATGAATAACTAAATCCTCACCTTGAGGTTTGGCATCAATAGTTACATCAAATTTACCTAGAGTGTCCAAAAGATTTCCTGATTTTGCAGAAACGTATAACACCGATTCGTTATCAAGGGAGGCATCAATATCAACATCATCAAACTGATTATCATTGATAAATAAATGGTCAAAATCAATTTGTAAGCCAGATTTTTGTTTGTAATTATAAAGGCTTAACTCGGTAGCTTTAATTGCATATTGATTAAAAGATAAGCTATCAATTGTTGAAGCTATCTGCAATTTTTGAATTTTCGTATTGGCTACTCCTTTCGCAACTAGACCATTTACCTCAAGGTTCGGTTGACCAAGAAAAGCCAATAACTCCTGACTTTCTATTACGTTTATATCAAAAGTAAAATTTTGGTTCTCTGAGAAATACACTTGTTGCAAACCTAAATACTCCGACCACTCAGGGTGTGTGTTAAAAATCAATCCCTGTAAATCCTTGCCAAGTGTTTCAAAGCTTATAAAACCATTCAGGTATAAGTTGACAAGGTCCGACTCAAGATTCAAAATTCGTTCGCCTGTGCTTTTAGGTGATGATACCATATAAACGCTATCAAGATGAGTTTTTCTTCCGTTTAATTCTAGGTCAAGATTTTTGACATGTGCCTCACCAGCAAAATCATCAATATTTCTTCCACTTAAACTCAAATCAATATCACCTGAAACAAGCAGGTCATCTTGAGAAAGATTTAGTTGTTTTAAATCCAGCTTTTTGATTTTGGCAATAAAGTCACCATTCAAAACATCATTTTCATATATAAAGCTTCCATCAAAATCTAAGTCTGCATATTGATCATGTAATTCAAATTGCCCATCAAACCTATTTTTTTCTAAAACACCACTGACTACTAAGTCTTCATAATTGTGCCCTTTATAACTGAAGGAACTGAGAACACCATCCAAATCAGCCTTGGCATTATTTAAAACCAAACCAGATCCATTTTTGACATTGGTCTTTACGCTGATACTTTCAAAGTCCGGATTACCACTCCACTCCTTCAGATTAAAATCAACAAGCTCAAGTGTTCCGCTATATTTTGCATTGTTTCTACCTGAAGTTAAATCCAATTGCATATCTGATTCAGCTCTACCTAAAGCGGTTTGTAATTGACCATAGGCAACAAAATTGTATAAGAACCCATCAAATCTTCCGGTAAAATTGATATCCTGAAGTTTATAGAAATTTTCCGGAGGTCTAAAATTAGGAATCACTTTAGTCAAATCATTCATACTGGTTTCTAATTGCTCAACTTCAATATTGATCAATGCTGCATTTGGATCTGTAACATTTCTTGCCCTTACCTTACCATTAAAAATTACCTTATTACCAATTTTTAATTTCAAATCATTTGTGCTAAAGTTATTTACTCTGCCTTTTATTTGACCATCTAATTCAATAGATTCATTTTGATTATTTAGGACAATTGGTGAGTTCGCTAATCCAGGAATCAGATAGTTTATTTCATCTATAGAAAAATTTGATTCATTGAATTCAATATCTAAAAAAACTCTGTCCTCAAAATTTTTGAAATCATCAAAGGATCTGAACTTCAACTTATTATCTGTTCGAAGCGTCGTCTTTTCAGTCATCAA
The DNA here is from genome assembly GCA_938033975.1 of uncultured Saprospiraceae bacterium. Taxonomy (GTDB): domain Bacteria; phylum Bacteroidota; class Bacteroidia; order Chitinophagales; family Saprospiraceae; genus JAHDBF01. Next base: position 3,438 of record CALHKJ010000354.1, read on the forward strand.
TTCAAAATCAGATAACGTAATTGATTTGTCGGCAATGTCCAATTTTGAAAATGATGTATTTTTTATTTTTAACTTTTGATCAAGGATACCTGATAACTTGTGAAGCTCAGCCTGAATATCATCAGGCTTTATAACATGAATTGCTGTAGCATCTAACTCCACATTGTCTAAAAGTAGATTTTTGTAATCTATTTCATTTCTACCTGTCCTCTTTTCTTCATCGCTAGTCTGAATGGTGCCATTAATGATTGATAAACTATTGATTTTAATTCTTGGGAATTTAGATTCATTAGCAGTCACATCTTGTTGAAGAATTTCTGCAGCATGTTCTTTTTCCATTTTATCACCAGTGACAAGCATTTTAAATGTAGGGCTATCTAGGTGAATTTCTTTAAGTAAAAAATCTAATGAATCTATATTGATGGAATCAATGACTAGCTTTCCATTTCCTAATGTTAGTATCTGCTCTACCCTACTATTTTTGTTTCGATATCTTAAGTTTTCCAGTTCAACAGATTTTACTTCAAGTAAAAATGATTTCCTGCTATCCTCGTAACTTGTAACTGTGCTCGTGTCTAAGTTATTTGAATTAAGTTTATTGAGTAAGACCGCCCAGTTTGATTCTACAGTATTATCTGATTCTTGTACATTGACATAAATATCTTTCAGGTAGATGTCTCTGATATACAATTCGCTTCGCAATACACTCATCAAATTATTTGACAAGGAAGAACTGATTTCACTTCCTGAAAACAATGTGTCACCTTGCATATCAACTCCTGATACGTTCCATACTTTTATCCCTCTTTTAATACTGAGAGAAACACTATCCACTTTGATATTTACATCAAGTTCTTTGGAAAATTTTTCAGACATGTAGTCAACAGCCCAGTTCTGAAAGGAAGGTCTTGTGAGGGTAAATGATAACAGGATAAAAAGAAAGGCAATGACTATAAAAATCCAATAAAGGACTTTTAGCCATTTTGGTATCTGCCTTGTTGCTGTCTCTTTTGTCAATTTTATCTAATTCTCCTATATATCTAACCCCATAAAGGTCGGAAACTATCACCAAACCCCCATATTTAACCCTTCTTTAATTATTGAGTAAATCATATAGTTTACGAACTTGGACTGCCTCTTTTACATCATGGACTCTTAAAATCGAAGCTCCATTCTGCAGTGCTAGTAAATGCAAGGCTGAACTAGCTGCCAAGCTATTTGAGGGCTCTATGCCTAAAGGCTTGTATATCATTGATTTCCTACTCAATCCTATTAAGATAGGACATCCAATAATTCCAAACACTGATAGGTCTTTTAATAGCTGATAATTGTCATCAATTGACTTTCCAAAACCAAAACCAGGGTCAATAATGATGTTTTGTAGCCCTTTCTTAATCAAAACACTGTACTTTTCCTTTAGAAATTCAAGCACCTCAAGACTGGTATTTGTGTATTGAGGCTCATTTTGCATATTTTCCGGTCTATTCTGCATATGCATGAGACAATAATAAGCATTATACTTAGAGACTGTATCGATCAATTTGTTATCAATTGTGCCAGCACTGATATCATTAATCATATCTGCTCCTTCAGCTAGACAAAATTCAGCAACATTGGCATGGACTGTATCTATACTAATAAATACTTCTGGGTAATTAG
>CALHKJ010000355.1 GCA_938033975.1 uncultured Saprospiraceae bacterium
CATTGAAATTTTTACCTACTTGTAATGATAGATTTTGCTTGTTTGGTAGCTCTTGTAAAGCGACTAGTTGAACAGTAGTTGATTCAATTTGAGATTTCTTAGTGATGATATTTATGATTCCTCCTGACGCATTATTTCCATAAATTACAGATTGAGATCCTTCAATTATTTCAATCCTTTCAATATTGTCAAGATTAATTTGTGATAAATCAATAGCACCATCTAATCTTCCTATAACTGGAACTCCATCTTTTAAGATGGCAACATTTTCACTAGATATTCCACGCATTGATATCCTTGCCCCCAAAATCGGATCATTTGTGATTCTGAGATTTGCCTGTTGCTGAAGAATTTGGTCTAAAGTTGTAAATGCATTATTCTCAATTTCTTCCTTCGATATTGTCTCTACTTGAAAGAGTGAATTTTTACTTGCTGTTGGAATATATTGAGAGCTTATGACAACATCTTCAATATTGATGCTGAATTCAATTGAATCTAGTGGTTTTTTTATTTGGCCAAAACTCAATGCGTTTTGAATTAAAATTGCAATGGTGCAAATTAGTATTCTTGTCATTTTGATAGGATATACTTCTTAGGAGTTTGACCAAATTTTTTCTTGAATGCTGATATAAAATGACTAGGATTATTATACCCCAATTCATAAGCAACCTCCTTTATTTTTAGATTTCCTTTGTCAATCAATCTCTTGCCTGTATTCATTTTGTAATCTAAGAGATATTGGTAAAGAGTTGATCCATAGAGGCTTTTGAATCCTTCTTTTAATCTGTGTTCATTAATGTCAACTTTTGTTGCAAGCTGTGATGTAGTAGGAGGGTTTTGTAAATTTTCAATCAATATGTCCTTGGCCTTTTTGATTTTTTGAACACTGTCTTCATCTTTCAAGTATGGACAGGATGTTTGATTCTCCTTAGCTTGCTTAGAAAAATATAGACTTAATACTTCTAGCACTTTTGCATATCTAAAAATATCTTGGGTTTTAATTGTTTCATTTGATTCTAAGATTTGCCTAAGAACAAGTTCCTGTTCTAACGGAATCAGCTCTTTTTTATATAACTTTTGATTTACATTCTCGCTATTTAAGAATTCAAGTTCTGAATCATTTTGTAAAAAGAGTTGATGGATCTTTTCTAATGAAACAAATATGAATACCAACTGCGAATTTTTTGTAACAGTGATTTTCGGAGCAAGCTTTGTATTTGGATTATAAAAAAAACAATTTTCTCCTTGCTCAAGAGGCATTATATAAGAGCCTGAGTGAAAATGGAATTTGAGTGATCCTTGCAAACAAAAGAAGTATTGAATGACACCTTCATCTACACATATTTCAATGGAATCTGTTGACTCACCATTGTACTTCATTAACTGAAGTCCATCAGTTAGGAAATAACTATCCCATTTGGCTTTAGCGGTATTTTTTAATTCTATCAAACCGTCTCAGAATTATTGGATTTGTTGATAAATCAAAGATATGTATTGAATTTGGAGCAAAATCACTAAGAATACTCACTTTTTTATTTAGATTAAGTCTAAATAAAGCTTCCCTCATAATTTGGTATTTAGTTGTTGTTTAGCGGTATTTTATTTTCTGCAATAGGTTTAGGTTTGCCAGCTATTGATAATTGACAAACATAAAAAATGAAAATTCTTACTCTTACAAGCATTCTAATTTCATTGATTTCGATCGCTTACTCTCAAACAATTGACCAGGTAACTGTCTCACCATCATATAGCTCATATACTTATTATGACTTGGAAACTGGCGAAACAATTTCTATAGATGCTGATTCTTGGGATTTATCTTTTTCAACTTTTGGTTTTCAAGATGCTGCTATTTCTATTAATGAAGGAAGCGCTAATATGGGAGTGGAATTAGAATTATATCTATTAGGTGATATGGACTTTGATGCCAATGTTACTGAAAATGATCTCACTGAAAGAGTTTATAATCAAGAACGAAGTTGGCATAATGGAGCTTTTAATAGCTCACTTGATTCAAGCAATATATCTGATTTTGGTTGGGGTATTTATGATTTTCCATCTATGACAGTTGTTGGTAATAAGCTCTTTGTATTGAAGCTTAGAAATGGAGAACTGAAGAAAATAAAGATAGAGTCATTAGCTGGAACAATTTATAATATGACCTATGCTAATCTTGATGGCACACAAAAGAAATCTATATCCATTGATAAAAAAGATTATGAAGGCAAACAAAGAGCTTACTTTAGCTTTAATACTGAAAGTGCATTAGACTTAGAGCCAGAGAATTGGGATTTACAATTTACAAGATATTCAACTCCAATTGATGACGGTGCAGGTAATATTCTAAATTATGTTGTTACAGGAATATTGTCTTCAGAAGGTGTGGAAGTTGCTCAGGCTGATGGCATTGATCCGGCAAGTGTGAACGAGTTTGATTATTCTGATTTATATGAATCAGCGAGCGATGCGATCGGATATGACTGGAAAGAAATCGATATCTCTAATTTTCAATGGAGTGTAGTCTCTGATCGAATTTATTTTGTAAAGACAATATCAGGGACTATCTACAAATTACATTTTCTAGATTTTGAAGGAGCTTCAACAGGTATAACAACCATTGAAAAGACAGAAATTGGCACAACTTCAAATAATAATGAAATATTAGACTACGAAATAAGCCTCTTTCCTAATCCTAATAATGGAACATTTAATATTGAATTAGGGGCGCCAATTAATTCGAATTATGCAGTAAATGTTTATAGCATTGATGGCACTTTATTAATGAATAAACGATTCAACGCATCCGATTATTCGGAAATAATTGAATTAGATTTAAAGCTAAACTCAGGAAGTTATTTCCTTAAGCTGGAATCAAAGGACAAATTTATTGTGGAAAGATTTATTGTAAGATAAGCTCTTACAATAAGTCTATCATTGTTTCAAAATCATAATTGAAACTTACATCGTCATCTGTTAGTGCAGTGAAATTAATTGTCAATGGCCCATCAGCTACATCCATAGTTGATACTAAGCTAGTTGGAAATCCAATTACAATTTCGCAGAAATTTCTTTCAAGACAATCGGAAGAAATTTCAACTGCTTGAAATTGATTAGCAGTCAGCAAGTTTGTGCCAGCCGAATAGGTATTACTACCAATCGTGATATCTTTAGAAAAAGAAATAGTTGCAGTGGAATTTATGATTGAGTTATCTACAGAAGTGATACAATCTTGACCATATACTTCATTCATTGGATTAAAGTCTAAACCTACAATGTCGGTATCTGGAAATAAGGTTATTCTAAAACCTGTTCTTATCACATCATTGTTCACTGCTTCAGCCATTGCGTCATAATCAGAAAGTATTGCTGTATTTATCATTCCATTGAGGACAGAATTCGAGTCAGCACAGCAGCTAGAAAGAATCACAACAGAGTAGTATATAAAAACTAGGAAAGAAAACCTTATTAAATTTTTCATGCTTTTTTTTTTACAAAAGTAAACATTATCCATTCTCAAATTCAACTCCTAATTTTAAAAACAACAGATTTAACTCTTTTAACCTCTTTGCCATCTTCAATTGACTTGTAAACCAAACTTTTGGCTTGAAGGTCTTCAAATACCTCTTTCAAATTGTTAATAGGAGAGAATGGTACTTGGTTGATTTGAAGCCTTTT
>CALHKJ010000356.1 GCA_938033975.1 uncultured Saprospiraceae bacterium
GTGATATCAAAAAACAGGAATACTAAGTGATATCAAAAAACAGGAATACCAAGTGATATCAAAAAACAGGAATACTAAGTGATATCAAAAAACAGGAATACTAAGTGATATCAAAAAACAGGAATACCAAGTGATATCAAAAAACAGGAATACTAAGTGATATCAAAAACAGGAATACAAAGTGATAACAATAATATTACCTAAAATACAAAACTTCCATCATTTCAATATAGCTTATCTCGGAAGTAGATCAACCAAAAAAGAATTGAAGTACTGAATTTTTGTCATATCAATTAAAACGAATAAGTGATAATACCTAAACAGTCACTCTAAGCAACAATTCTTTCATCTTGAGTCTTTCGTCTTTCGTCTAAATTCTAAATCCTAAATCAATTCCCAGCCCTCTTCTCCTGCACCTCCTTTATCAACCATAAGGCCGTATTCAACTGAGTGTCATTTTTATGAACAAGATCTATAACTTTATTCTTGACTTCTACATTAGGAGTTACTACTTGGTCTTCTAGATCATAACATGTCGTGTACAATTTTGTAGAGGATACACGAACCCTAAAGTGCGTCCAGGTCAATTTTCGAGCAAAGGCATTCGCTCTGAATATTTTTGTGCCACCTGTTGGCTCGCCAATGATCAAGCCCATATTGTAACATTGGAAGGTTGAGGCAAAACTTGAGGAGGCAGAAAAAGATTTTCTGTCAGTTAATAAATAGCAGTCTCCAATAAATTCATAATTTTTGGTTTCAGGGATCACATTGTAGAATGATTCTTCCTCAACATAGCTGCCAAGTTTTCCTTTTATTACTTCATAAATATTTATAGAATACATACGCTTAGAAGGTCTTAAATTTATTCTACGCAACTCAGGGTACCTGTCGGTATAATAATTTCGATAGGCAGCACTTATCTTCATGCTTGACTTTGCTGTGGTTTTAAAATACCCTTCATGTATATATTGAAACAGCATAGAAGACACTCTTGGATAGCCTCCATAATTTCCTCGCACATCGATAATGAGTGAGTGTATGTTTTCTTCATGTATTTTTTTGAAGGTTTCTACGAGAAAGAACTCATAGGCACTCATGCTTCTTACCGAAAAAGAAAAGATATCAATTTTTGCAACTCCTGGCTCGACGATTGAAAAGTCATAAGGTTTTCCTTGTGACATTTTTTTCTCACGGATTTCTCTTTCATCTTTTTTCAAATTTTTCCATTCCTTAAAATCAATATTCGAAATTTTAAATTCCTCTTCCTTAATATATTTTGTTTTAAAATTTAATTCATCTGATTGCTTAAATACGAGATATAACATTAACTCAAAAGATCTCGAGATTTGATCATTTCTAAACGGCAGAACCTCATAAGAAATGTGTGGTGTTACTTCCTTTACAAACTGAGCAATAGGCATTCCATTGATTTCCAAAATCTGTGTTCCAAGTGATATTTGATCTTTAACATAAGAATCTATAATGTACAACTCGTCTTCATCAGTTAGATATACCTCATAAGGAAAAACTCCATAATCTTTTCTAATTTTTTCAAGCCAATCTTGTGGGAAGTATACGGAGGTATGTCCATCATGTATCGAAGAAGTAATTCGACTCAAATTTTTATAAAAATCAATTTCATCCATCTCTACTGTCATATTTTGCTCCACCTCCTTGACTAATTGATTGAAATCTTCCTCCGTAATTTTTGTGTAAGGGTCAGGATGCCCGTCAATATTTTCAAGAAAAAATTCAAGATCTTTTTGCATTTTTTTCGGACTCAAAATCCTTGTTTTAATTTGAGAAAAACCTGGAGTGTAAAAAGAAAACAAATTGAAAGGAGCGTCAATAATGACTTCATAGTATACTATTATTTTGTTGCTTGAATGTGTAACCGTTAAATTTACAAATCATTAAACACATATTTGAGTAGGCTAAGATTCTTTTATAAATGTCTTTGCACCTCTTACACCTAAAAATTGAGTCTTATAATCTAAAGTCAAGATCTAAAGCAAACACCAATCCCGACTCTCGGTTCCAAAAAAATTCTCCCATCTTTCGTCTTAAGTCTTTCGTCTTTCATCTCCCGACAATACACAACAACGACTCTACGTAGCCTTTTTTCAGAAGGTACTTTTTATCTTTTTATTTGTAAGCCAGTATACATTACTACAGTACTTATCCTTGTTTTCAAGCAGTTATATTGCCCATTTAAACTTAATTTTTAACATTTTATCCCTTCTGGCATATCTTTGGTCTATAAGCTTTGTAGTGACTGCATATACTCGACAAATTTTGGTACCCTAGAAACTTTTAACCTCAAAAACCTCAACATGGTGATTCTTACATTGTGTCAGCAAGCACAAGTAATAATTATCCACACCCCAATTATTTTCACTTTCAAATCAAACTTGATTCAAATTGAATTTTGAGTCAGGCATTCGTATTTGCCTATCATTAGATTGGTAGTTATGATTACTTGCTTGTGCAAAGAATAGAATCGATAATGAACAGATCATCTTCCATTGGAAGAAGACAATACTTATCTAGTATTGTGCTGTCAGTCCTATTTCTATTTTTAATCTTAACACAAGTTTCAGCTCAGTACACAATCAGCTATAGTGATGTTAATGGGGTAGAGTTGCCTAATAATGATATTCATTCATGTCAGGTTGTTACTGATTCAATTCATGCAATAAGGGTTGTGATTGAAGATGATGCTGCAGATAATGCAACCATCGAGTTGGACTTCCAAGCAGGGATGAGTTACCTTGATGGTTCAATGACCATTCTAGATGAGA
>CALHKJ010000357.1 GCA_938033975.1 uncultured Saprospiraceae bacterium
TTCACTACTGTAACCGTAAACATAAACTTTTCCACCGTGGCCTCCTACAGCCTTAGCCTCTCCACCTACACCACCCCCACCAAAACCACCTCCTCCATTTCCTCCGCCACCTTGGCCAGACTTAAGATCATCATTCTTTATTTTTGATTTTCTTTCTTTAAAATCCACCTTACCAAACTTATACCTTGCATTAATTCCAATAGATCTAAATGGAATACTAAATACTATATCTTGAGTAAAGTTCGGACCAGCTTGTGATGAATTAAAAAACTTGTCTCTTTGGAATGGCTCAATAACCTTCAAACCAATACTCCATTTTTTAAACTCCTTTCTTGCACCAAAACCATAAATTGAGAAAGATGCTTGATCCCCTTGAAGCCCTCTTCTTGGAGAATTAAAAAATCCAAAGAAATCTGCTTTGATAGTAGGTGTTATTGAATACTCACCACTGAAGAATACATTGTACTCATAAGTTTCTCTTTCTAAATCTACACCATTGACAACACCCGTTGCATTATATGTGAAAATATTTCCTCCTCCTCTTACAGTAAAGTTATTGAAGGTCTTGGTAGAAAATAAATTCAAACCAAGAGACTTGTTTGTACCTACATTATCAAAAGTATTGATGGTTATATTGTTTGCATCCAAACCGAGAATAGATTCAATGATATTGCTAGTTATCTTATAATAAGCAGAACTAAAAACACCAACACCTTTGATGAAAGTGTTATATGATAATTCAAACTGATCTGCAATTTCTGGTTCTAATTGTGGATTACCTACTGTTACATTCACCTGATCCACAGAATTATTAAATGGATTTATGAAAAATAAACTAGGCCTTTGTATTCTTTGGGTATATGAAAACTTGATATTCTGAAAATTTTTCAATCCTCTCGAGATTGTAAAATTTGGTAGCCAATTTGAATACGCTTGATCAAATGGCGAAGACCCATCATCTATTCTTCCATCAATTCCTGTTGTCTCATATCTCAATCCCGTTATAAACTGAAATTTCTTGATACTAAAATTTAATTGCGCATAACCTGCATAGACATCTTGGCCATATTCAAATATTTGAGACCTTGAAGGATCAATTAGATCATAAGAACCATTATCGGGATTATAAAGTGAAAATCTACTATCACTCACAATATTCCGCAATACTGCCTTAGCTCCAGTCTCAAGCTTTATTTTATTTTCAAATGGATGTGTATAGTCAGCCTGAATTGTTGATTCCAAATTATCTCCATCATTGAAAAGATTTTCATTTCTGATAAAAAGCGGAGCTCCAGTTTGAATCACTGTATAGTCTTGATTCTGAATATTTCCTGACAATTGATATGCTACACTAAATTCTCTATTTTCATCATCTTCAAACTTTTTAGTGAAGTCAGTATTCCAATCATATCCACTAAATAAATTATTGCCAAAATTATCTCTTTCCCAGAAAACATCTGGAACTCCTGGGCTGCCTGAAATACTGCCATCGATCTGACCCTCTACGTCAAATCCAAATCCTCGATACGTGATCGATGTGTTGAGTGCATTAAAGGCGTTAAAGTCATAAAATGCACTTGCAGACCCTGAGAATCCCAACCTAGATGTTACCGTATTCCCCATTTGAGAAGTTGTGACAAAGTTGTTATTTAAATTATCTATTCTTGTAAATTCTGAAATTCCATCGGCCGGTAGAGATTGATAAATAGAAACACTCGCTGAAGAACCAAATCTTCCTTTTCCAGCATTCAGATTACTCACCAAACTATTTTGTCTTACACCTAAGGACACATCAAAGGAACCAGCAACACCTTCCACATTTCCTTTCTTTGTAATGATATTTACTATCCCTGCAGTACCCTCTCCATCATACTTCGCTCCTGGAGATGTAATAACCTCTACTTTCTGGATCTGATCAGCGGGAAACATTTTCAAAGCATCTGCCACATTGGTAGAAAACATTCCAGATGGTTTACCATTGATAAGTATTCTCACATTATTTGAACCTCGTAAAGATACATTACCATCCAAATCAACTGAAAGCAATGGAACCTTCCGCAATACATCTGCAGCATCTCCCCCTGCTATTGATGCGTCATCTTCAGCATTGTAAACAATCTTATCAACTTTATTTTCTATGAGCGATCTCTGCCCAGTTACCTCCACCTCATTCAACATAAAATTGTCCTGAACAAGTAGCACTTTTCCCAGATTAACATCTGGCTTTTTCTTAGTCAATTCTACACCTCGAATAATTTTTTCTTGATAACCCAAAAATGAAATATAAAGATCATAACTACCAACTGTAACGTCATCAAGTTTAAACTTACCATCATCTTCGCTAAGGATTCCATTCAGTTCCTTTTCTTTTCCTGCGCGCTTTACAACGATTGTAGCATAAGCTACTTTTTCATTGCTCAAAGAATCAACAAGTTCGCCATTAATCTTCCCTTTCAATTTAGGAGTCTTTGACCCACCCATTCCTGGAAATTGAGCATGACTCGCGAAAGAGAAAAATATAAATACGCTTGTAAGTAGTATTAGTTTTTTCATTTCAATCAGTTATAATATAAATGTAAGCCCTTATCAAGCAATTAGAAGATACAATAGATAGGATTCTAAAAATTGTCTACGAATTGTATCTAATCGTGTAGCTATATGAACCAGATTCATTCCTTTTAGTTGTACTAGACTTTTTCTTTGAAGGAGTAATTTGATAAGAAATAGCTGTAATATTAGTCTTTGTAGCTGAAGAACTTGGACTTTTTGGTTTTTCCGGCGGAACTAGCTTTTTGGGCTTTGGCTTCTTAAATTGTATACGAACATTCTTGTGAAATTTAACCCGCAATTTTTTGGGATTGGCAGGAACTACATATTCAGCCAATTTTAAAAGACGAATTGCCTCTTCATCACAACCGTAACCTATCCCCTTGGTGACTTTTACTGCCGTTACTTTCCCCTTATAATTGATGTCAATTTTAAGATGAACCACCCCTTCGATGTCGGCTGATAGCGCTTCTTCAGGATACTTAAGGTTTTCCGAAACGAATTTTCTAAAAGCCGTGTTACCACCCTCGTAGTATGCTTGCTTAATAAATTGATTGTCTTTCCTTTTCTTTTGCATAATATTGTGACAAAATTAGGATTTTCTAATCTTATATGTAGATGAATTCATTTAATATAGAAAAAAGAGCACTTGTTATCTCAGGAGGAGGAAGCAAAGGTGCATTTGCAGGAGGATTTGCCCAACATCTTATAGATGACCTTAAAATTGATTATGATTACCTAATAGGTACATCTACAGGAAGTTTACTGATACCTCATCTATCTATCAATAAGGTTGATAAGATAAAACATGTTTATACCAGCATAAGCCAAAAAGATATTTACAATGTAAATCCATTCAAGATCAAAAAAAATCCTGATGGGACCTTTAAGTCTGGCATCAACCACAAAAATACCATCAGGATGTTCATGAAAGGAAAGAAAACCTTTGGAGAACATAAAAATCTTAGAAAAACTATAAGTAAATGTTTTACTAAGGAAGACTTCGAGATGGCCAAGGCAAACCATAGAAAAGTAGTTGTAACAGTAGCTAACATTACAAAAACAACCACTGAGTACAAATATATTGCCGATTACGAATATGAAGATTTCTTAGATTGGATGTGGGCATCTACAAGTTATGTCCCCTTTATGAGCCTGGTTGAAAAAAATGGTTTTGAGTATGCGGATGGAGGTTTTGGAAATTATCTACCCATTGAAGAAGCAGTAAATCTAGGTGCCAATGTTATTGACGCAATAGTTCTAAATCCTAGACTAAAAAATACCAAAAAGAATTATTCCAAAAATCCTTTTGAGCTTTTTGTCTCTACTATGGATTTCATGAATCAACAACTTGCTATGCAAGATGTCATGATTGGTCACTTAGAGAGCATATACAACAAAGACGTTAAAATTAACTTCTACTTCACACCTCGTGTTCTTACAAAAATGTCTTTTTACTTTGAACCCAAACAAATGCAAGCTTGGTGGGAAGAAGGTTATAAATACGCAAAAAAAGAATTTAAATTTTGAATAGTTTTCACATTCTTAATGGCGATGCATTATTGCACCAATTTCCAGAAGCCTTGATAGGCGAAAAAATAATATTCAGAGAAATCCTCATCGAAGGCCCAATTCAAAAAGATAAGTTCTTCGAAGCTCGAGCTAAATTTATTCAAAACACCTATGGTGTAAGCCAAGAAGATTACAAATCAAAATCCAAAGTTGAATTACAAAAAATAGATAGTATTCCTGATAACTCAGAAATTAATCTGTGGTTTGAAGATGATTTATTTTGCCAATGTAATTTATGGTACATAGCTCACAAGTTATTATCTAAGGCAGATAAACAATCCATATTTTTGGTACGACCTAATTCAGAGTCATGGAAAGGCTTTGGCAATATGAGCATGCCTGATTTACTCCAAGCTTTTCACAATAGAATTCAATTAGACTCAGAAAATCTTGAAGCTTTTGATGTACTGTGGGAAAATTACATATCCAAAGAAACAAAAATCGAAAAGAAAATCTTAGAAAGCTTAAGCACATTGATACCTAGAATTAAAGATGTTCTACAAGCACACATTGATCGACTACCTCCCAATAATCGGCCATACAATAGCTTAAAGAATATCATTGAATCATCTGATAAAACAGACTTTCCTACAATCTTTAAAGCTTTCTCTGAAAAAGAAGGAATCTATGGGTATGGAGATAGCTCCATCAAAAGAATGTATCATCAAATCATGAAAAAAGACTAATTACTTTTTCTGTCTACTAATTTCCCTTCTATGACGCGTTTCTTAAATTCTTCTTTATAAGAATTACCTAATGGAACTTGAGCATCATTATCAAGATTGATAAAATCCAATTCAACACTTTTAACGCGATTGATATTCATACCAAAAGACTTACTCGTCCTTATAAAAATACTCTCAGGTAATTTTGACATTATGGTTTTCAAATTCATAGCCGTAATATATTTTCCATCTGTGGTATGAATCATGACATAATCCTTAAGTCCATTGATGTACAAAATATCCTTATAAAATAGCTTCACAAATGTCCTTTCGTGTCGAATGAAAATATGCTCTTCTTCTAAATTATCTACCAGATACATCTCGCTATTCTTAAGATCAAAAATCTCTTTTACCTTGTATACAGCTTTTAAAAATCGCTCAAGGCGAATAGGCTTTACCAAATAATCAGATACTTGAAGTTCGAAGGCCTCCAAAGCATACTGTGGATAAGCAGTGGTGAGTATAATGAATGGTTGGTTGGATAAAGTCTTGATAAACTCTAAGCCTGATAAACCAGGCATTTCTATATCCAAAAAGATGAGGTCAACCTCATTCTTAGCTAGGAAATCCAATGCTTGAACTCCCGAGCCAAAAGACTTAATGTGCTCCAAATAGGAAACTTCAGGAATTAAAAGTTCCATCCCTTCTCTCGCCAATGGCTCATCATCTATAATTATGCATCTCATCGTTTCCCCAATATAAGGCTTGCTGTGTAAATTGTTGGGCTATCCCTAAATCCAAAACTGTAATCATTTGGATAAATCAAGTCCAAACGCTTTTTCAAATTATCTAAACCAATGCCACTATCTGGACTCTTGATTTGATCTACATTTCCTTTTGTATTACTTATCGCAAATGATATATCTTCTTCAATCTCAACTTTGATGTTTATAATTGATCTACTGCCATCCGTCTTTTGACTATATTTAACAGCATTCTCAACCAAGGGCAATAATAAGAGAGGAGCGATCTTAATTTTCTTTAAATCTCCTTCCGTTTTTATTTGAATATCAAGGTTATCTCTTCGGTTGTTTTCAAGATCTAGATAATTTCTAATATAGTTAATCTCATTTTCTAATGGGACGTATTCTTTTGAGGTATCATAAATCTGATATCGCAATAAATCAGATAAGGATAAAATAGCTTCTGGAAGAGCGTTATCTTTTTTCTTCGCTTGAATATAAAAGCTATTCATAGTATTAAATAAAAAATGAGGATTGACCTGGTTTTTTAAAAAACCTAACTCTGTTTTTAACTTCTCCTCTTTAATCTGCTGAAGAATATTGTCCTTTTGGTATATCTGTTTAAATAACTTGATGGCCACTGCCATTCCAAGCATAGAGGCATTTCCTATTAGATCTACAATTTTATCTGACCACTTATACTCATCATCAAATTCAGGGTCGTATGTAAGGTCATAAACAAAATGATTGAAAATCAATATTAAAGATAGAGAGAGGAGGCTTAGGATTACGTAAGTCAATACTTTCTCTTTCAATAAAAATTTTGGAATTAGAACATAAAGATTGAAATAGACCAAGAAAACATCAATAATAAATCCAATGATCAATAAATAAACATAATCTATATCAGGAGTAACCCCTACCACTGATAACACGGGGTCAAGGTACATGGTTACCCAAAATAGGATATGCCACATAATTCGATATCTCTTATCGAATAAAATATCAATAAAACTGGATTGACTCTGTTCCATAACGCAAATGTAAGCTCTATTCTCAATAGTAGTAGATATGGAAGTATAAGGAATCCCTACTTACGTATAAAAAAAGTCTAGACAATGTATAAACCCCCTGATTTCATGGGGGTTTCCGTGCTACATTTGAATTGTCAATTAGAATAACACACCTGTTTATTAAAATTTAAAGTAAATAAAACTATGAAACGATCAATTGAAATTTTAGCAATCTTAGTAGGAATCATATTCCTTATGAGTTCATGTTCTGAAGATTTTTCTCCCCTAAATGATGATGAAGAATCAATCACAAATGAAACAAATCATGTACACAGCAGAAATTGTGGTTTATCCCACTATTTCGAATCACTTGAAAATGATCCTGTTAAAAAACAAGCACACGAGAAAAAAATAAAGAAATTTGAGGAGTATTCAGAAACTCATGTTGGACAAAGAGCATTATGCTCAAACCCTGTGGTCCTTCCCGTTGCAATTCACTTCCAAGGCGTAAACAACCCAAATGCATCTTGCTTAGCCACACTAGCACAAAATTCTATTGCTGCACTTAACCAAGATTATCAAGGCACAAATAGTGATATTAGCACTTGGAACTCCCAAGCTTCAACATACTTCCCAGGTGTAAGCAATGGAGAAACATGTATCGAATTTCAGATTGCAAATCAAAATCACCCAAGTGGATTTGGTTTAGCTAATGGAGACCTCGCTATCACAATCAACCAAACGAGTGGTGACAATATACCTCAATTTTCAGGCTATATCAATATTGTTGTTAAACCTAATACAGGTCTTTTAGGATACTCACCACTTGGTGGAAATGGCGCAGGAGAAGCACTTGTTGTGGACGCAGGCGCATTTGGCATAGGTACATCTTGTGGTAATGTAGGCGGATCTGCTCCTTTTAATTTAGGAAGAACTTTGACACATGAAATGGGTCACTATTTATTACTAGATCACATTTGGGGTAATGGTTGTAATGTAGATGATGGTGTTGCAGATACTCCAAGCCAGCAATCAGAAAACTATGACTGCCCTTCTTTTGGTTCATCTTCATGCAGTACAAACGATATGTTTATGAACTACATGGATTATGTAAATGATGCTTGCATGTATATGTTCTCAAATGGACAATCAACAAGAATGGAAAACTACGTTGCATCGAATCTTTCAAATGTTGTAAACAATGCTTCAAGTGTTATCGGAAATAGTACTGGAGGTGGAACTGACGGCGGAACTACGGATGGTGGATCTGATGGTGGAACTACCGATGGTGGAACGGATGACGGAACTACAGACGGAGGAACTACAAATTCATGTACAAGCCCAACCGATGGAATGGCAACAAATATTTCAAACACATCTGCGACAATTAGCTGGACAGAAGTTCCTGGTGCAAGCAGATATATCATCAGATATAAACCTGTAGGCGGAGCTTGGAAAGGAAAATTTGTAACAAACAATAATATAACATTGACAGATTTAATTCCAAATACTACTTACAGATTCAGAATAAGAGTAAAATGTATAACTGACGGATGGCAGCCAATAGGTTCTGTTTCAACTTTTAAAACTACTGGCTCAAATGGTGGAGGATCAACAGGTACTAACACAGCAGTAAAAATGAGACTTAAACTTGATTACTATGGAAGTGAAACTTCTTGGGAATTAGTTGATGACTCAACAGGTAATGCTATTAAGAATGGAGGTACATATACTAATGGATATACCGGTAGAGTGAAAACTCAAACATGGAGTTTAGCTGATGGAGATTACACTTATTATGTAGACGATTCTTATGGTGATGGAATATGTTGTGATTATGGAGATGGCTTTGTGAAATTATTAGATAGTTCTAACAGCATAATTGCTCAATCAGATGGATACTTTGGTTACTATGATGAATTATCTTTTACAGTAGACAACGGACAAGTGTACTTTAAGAATGAAAATAAAGATGAAAAGGCAATAAATCTGGCACCTAAGCAAATTGTTTCAAACAACTAATCCAGAAAACCCAAACTGATCGTGGAAAAGGCTGTACAAATTATTGTGCAGCCTTTTTTAATAATAAGCCTTTCGATTATTTGAAATTGTAATTCACAAACTTACATTTGGTAAATGAAAAATCTAATTCTCATTATTTCCTTGACATTATTTTTTTTAGCCTGTGGGCAAATGCCTGAAGCTCAAAAAGAAATACCAATTTGGGGTATGTGGGATTTGTATATTATGGAAATAAAAAATGCTGAAAACGGAAAATGGGAAGAATGGAGACAAGGAATGGATGGTTATTTATTATATGAAAAATCAGGTTACATGTCTCTTCACTTAATGCCCAAAGCTTATCCATCAACTGATTTGAAATTCCGCAATTTTACTGACACCATGCCACTTGCCCAACTCAAATATATTTCACAAAATTATAATTATACTGGAAGCTATACTATAGATCTTGATAGCTCAATCGTCAGTCATACCAAACTATCTCACTCCAACCCAAATGAATGGGGAGGAATAAGTAGAAGAAAATTTAGTTTTCAAGGGGACACTCTTTTTGTTGTACCAACCGAAGAAGAAAATGCAAGCTTACGTCTTAAGTTTCTGAAGATGCCAAACCAAATAATTGTTGAGAATTGATTGTAGTCTTTCTCATCACTTCATCTAAAGCAATATCTTTCAATAAAGCTATCCTTTCGGCAACAAATGGAATGTATGCAGATTCATTTCTTTTTCCTCGATAAGGTACTGGTGGCAAATAAGGACTATCTGTCTCTAAAATAATTCCATCTAAATCCATATCTGGCAAAGTCTTATGCATACCACCGTTCTTAAAAGTAGCCACTCCCCCTACTCCCATATAAAAGCCAACCGCTCTAATTCGTTCAGCTTGCTCCAGTGTGCCAGCAAAACAATGAAATACACCTCTTAGGTCTTCGTGTTGCATGTTCTCCACAATCTCAATTGTCAATGGCAGAGCTTCCCTTGAATGAATAATAATTGGCAACTTCCATTCTATCGCCCACTCTATTTGAGTTTCAAAAGCAATAATTTGTTCCTTTTTAAAGGATTTATCCCAATAAAGGTCTATTCCCAATTCTCCTACTCCATATATTTTTCGCTGCTCTTTTATCTCTTTGATATGAGCAAGTTCTTCTTTATAATTTTCTTTTACTGAACAAGGATGCAGCCCCATCATAGGATAACAAACATCCGGATACT
>CALHKJ010000358.1 GCA_938033975.1 uncultured Saprospiraceae bacterium
AAATACAATTTCATGAGCTTGATGTTTTAAACAACAACTTGCCTTCTACTGAATTGTTTGATATTATTGTCAGTAATCCACCTTATATCATTGAACAGGAATCTTCACTAATGAAAGGGAATGTCTTAGAGCATGAACCTCACATAGCTCTTTTTACTGATAATGCTCAAGATTTTTATAAGAGGATTTGTGAGTTGTCTAAAACTCAACTTAAAAAAGACGGAGCTGTTTATGTTGAATTGAATGAAAACTTTGCAGATCAGACGAAGCAAATATTTATTCAATACTTTAAGGAAGTAGAGTTGAAATTAGATCTTCAAGGTAAGAAAAGAATGTTACGTGCTAGGCACCTGCTTTCTTGACATCTTTGATTCCTAACTTTTGCAGGTGAGCCAAAATCTTCTCGCGTTGATCTCCTTGAATAATGATTTCACGATTTTTTACAGAGCCGCCAACACCACACTTGGCCTTTAGTTCTTTGGCTAAAGTTTTCATTTTATCTTCTGAAATATTGAGGCCACGAATAATCGATGCTGTTTTACCACCTCTATGTTTCTTTTCTAGATGTATTCTTGCAGAAAGGGTATTCCAATTCATATCATTTGATTCTATTTCTTCTGGGAGATCAGGGGCATTTTCTGGATTGCCCATTTTTTGAAAATCATCCCACGATAAATTTTTGAATTTATCAGCCATGTTTATTTGCTTTTAGCTTTACTATTCTTAACCATTTCTAAAATAGTCAAGGGCAAATGTAAGATTCCTTTTCCTGAATTTCTCATCATTACCACTGCAGTTTTACTTTTCTTGTCAAAGCATACGAAGACAGAGTGTCCGCTTGTAGTTCCTGAAAAGCTATGGGTTTTTTTTGATCTCTTGGTATTTAAAATATACCAAGGCGTTTGGAAATCTAAATACTTAGAGGCTTGGTAAGTTTGAGAGGTCTCTTCATCATGGTCTAACTCAGTTCGAATGTAATTTGTGAGGTCAATAATATTAGCACTTAATCCTTCGCTAGATTCAAAGCTCGGGAATTGCCAAGGTAGAACAGGGTATCCAGATTTATCAAAACCTAAAACCAAATTTGATGATGCTTGACTACATGTGAGACTTGGGTACTCGACTCCATAATCTTGTTCTATTAGATCACAATAACTTGTATTGGTGATATCCTCCATTATTGATCCAATCAATGCATAATTTAAATGTCCATAGGCAAATTCTCCTTTCCTAGACTCAGAATAAAAGTTTGAATAATTATTCAATTCACTCACTAAGATTTCTTTCGGATAAGATTCGTATGGGTTATCAGGATTGGTACTTCTTTTACCAAAGAAATAAGGCTCTTTCGGAAGCCCTGAGGTGTGGTTTAATAAATCAACCAAGGCGATGGACTTGTAATCTTCGTTGAGTTCAAGATATTGTGTAAGCTTGGTTTCTGTATTGATTTCATTTTCGTCAATCAATTTTTCAAAACTTCTATAGGTGAAGATCTTTGTAAGACTTCCTAATTGAAATTCAGCCAAACTATCCGCTTCAATGTTGCCAATTTTGAAAATAAAGCTAGAGTCTGAATCAATGACACCAATCCAAAACCCTTCTGCCTCATCCAATTGTAACTCATAGTCATATTCTATAATTTTTTCAACCTCTTCTTTTAGATTGTCTAAGTCTTGTGCAGCTACATACTGGATGCATAAAAAAAGAACAAAAACAATATATAAGAAACGCTTCATCTTAAATTTTAGGCATAAAAAAAAGTACTTAGCACAAGAATGCTAAGTACTTTTTATCTCTTGAGGTATTTTTAATTCTGTCTGTCGTCTTCAAATTTTTTGCCATTCCATTTTCCTAACCACTCGACCTTTTTCCCAACCTTTTCATAGTTAGAAAATACGTCTAGAGCAGTTTGTTTTTCAGCTCTGTGAATAGTGATGGCTTGGATACCATTAGAAACATTGAAATAATATTTCCCTTCAGCAAAATCAAACTTCTTCTTACTTCTCATTTGAAATAAATTTTAGCGCCTTAAGGCTTTTAATTAATAAATTGTGTGGTATTGTGGGCAATGCTTTCGTCTCTCTATTTTCGCCCAGATTGAATTGTAATCAAACACCAACAAATTATCTAACGGCTCAAACCAAATAATAGTTTCCTTAAGTGTGGTTTTTCCTTAAATAATTGGTTTTTCGGTTCAATTATTCAATAATAAGCAGAATCTTTGATTAAATTAAGGAAACCGTTAACGCTATTTGAGGTGAATTTGGAGATTGGGGCTAGGAATTGTTCATGATGGGCATCAGTTATGCACTATTAAAAAAACATATAGAAATCACTAAATAAAGAAATTTGAAAATTGCCATTTCATCATTCTTCTTAATTTTTAGTATCCAATATGGATATAGTCAAATCTATGGAGATATGAGAAGTTATTATGCCAATCAATCGACTTGTCAGATAGATTCAATAAAAATTTATAGAAATCAAGAACAACTAGGTAAAAAAATATTGAAGAAAACAAACTCAAAACTTGAGTCAGATCTGATGTATTTGGCTGGCATTGAGATTTATAACGAACAGGATCAATTAGATCTAGCACTGTTATTAAACAAGGAGAAGAAAATAAAAATGATAAGCGAATTCTTCTATGATGATGATAACAAGCTAACTGACATAATACATTTGAACGGTCAACAAAAATTGAAGAGACAATACTTAAAAAATAAAGTGATTATGCAATCAATAAGGAATAACAAAGTTACCTCCATTAGCATACAAGAATTAAACACTGATAACGAGGTTATAGATTGGGTGTTTTTAGACGAAAGTAGAGACACAATCAAAAGGTATGAGTATGAATATGATTCAGCTGGTAATGAAACATTTTTCTCTAGAACATTTAAATCTTTTGAAAAATCATCTTCAAGAAAAACCAATTATGATGAAGAAGGTAATTTAAAAAGCTTCAAAAAATATGATTACAAAGGAAAACTATTTTATGAGATAGAAAATATGTCCTTAGAATATTCGAAGGATGAAAATGTGTTGATTAGAACTAGAACTGATTTACATATAGAATATCAGAAAAAGAAAAGTAAGACTTACGAAACAAAAACAATTGATTTTATTGATGGATGTAACAATATAATCAAGAGATACACAAACAATGGAATTGGTTCTACAAAGATCTGGGACCTAATTTATTTGGATATGTATTACAAGGAAAATTGATGGCAGCTGACAAGCAGGGTTAAAAATCAAAATATAGAAGACAATGAATGATAAACAAAATGATACAAAAGAATTGGAGAACAAATACGTCCCAATGGTAGAAACCCAAATGCTAGTCAGAAAACCAGTTAATGAAGTATTTCAAGCATTTATAAATCCTGACCACACAACAAAATTTTGGTTTACCAAATCGAGTGGCAATTTAAAAAAAGGTGAAAATATAACATGGGAATGGGAAATGTATAATGTTTCAACTGAAGTAGAAGTATCAGATATTATTTCAAACAAATTAATTAGAATAGAATGGGGTGACCCGACTACAACAGTAGATTTTGAATTTACAGAAGTAACAGAAGAATCAACCTATGTTGTAATAAAGAACTATGGATTCAGTCAAACCGGGAATGAATTAATCGATGCAATTAAAAACAATACGGGAGGATTTACAACAGTTTTAGACGGCTTAAAAGCATATCTTGAACATGGAATTAGATTGAATTTGATTGGAGATAAATTTCCGCAAATCAAACAGAAATAAAAAAAAACGAATTGCTAGCAAGCTATAATTATGTTGGTTTGGTTATCTTCAAATCTGTCATATTGACGATTCGTTGTGAAGCACAAAGAATAAAAAACAGAACTTTTTTAAAAATAACTATGTTCATTTCAAAAGTAATTAGAGCAAAGGAAGGAACTTGGTCAAAAGATGCTTTAAATTATATCTCCAAGAAAAAGCTCGGCCC
>CALHKJ010000359.1 GCA_938033975.1 uncultured Saprospiraceae bacterium
CCCACTTAATCCAAATATGGTTGGGTTCGCAGATCAGGCCTACGCTCATGATGTTTTTGTCCAAGGAGATAGAATGTACACCTCAGAAATAAATGCAGGCTGGTTTGGAGTTTATGACATTTCCGACAAGGCCAATCCAATAAGAATAGCCGTGCAAGAAACTGGTACTACCTTCACACATAACGCCTGGACAGATGAAGAGGAGAATTTTATTTACACAACTGATGAAAGACCAAATGCCTACCTCGAAACTTATGACATTTCAGATTTGTCCGATATAAAATTTGTTAGTAGATATAGACCACCAGAGACGGAATTTAATGGTGTTATACCTCACAACACACACTACCTTGATGGTTTTCTTATTACTTCTTGGTACACAGATGGAGTTGTTGTGATCGATGCCAACAAACCCGATAACCTGATCAAAGTAGCAGCTTATGATACTTGGGATGGCGCTCATGGAGGGTTCAACGGTTGCTGGGGTGCATTCCCATACCTACCGTCCGGCTTAATGCTTGCATCGGATCGGACAAATGGTTTATTTGTTTTATCGCCTAGCTACAAAAGAGCATGTTATTTGGAAGGTACCGTCACGAGCTTGGCAACTGGTCTTCCTGTTAATGGAGCAAGCATCACAATTGAATCGGAACAGTTTGCAGCAGGCTCTACAAACGCTGGTGGGTTATACAAAACTGGTCTAGCCGATGCAGGTACATATAGTGTCACTGTTTCTCATCCAGACTATAGCCCTCAGACAATTGAAATAGAAATGATAAATGGCGAAGTTACCATTCTGGACTTCGAACTATTTTTAGAAGGTGCTAGTATTTATACTGGTACAGTTGTAAAAGATCTCGATGGAGAACTCGTAGCAAATGCACAGATAAAATTAATCGATAGTGATGGCAAAACTTCTGATCTTAATTCGGATGAAAATGGAGAAGTAATACTTGAACTATTAGATGGTATTTATACCATGCATGCATCAAAGTGGGGATACAATATAGGGACTTATGAATTTGATACCAGCACTGACCCCCTCATTGAGATAAGATTACCGGAAGGATTTCGGGACGAGTTTTATTTTGATTTCAATTGGACCTTTGGTGGAGATGTGGAGCAAGGAGCTTTTGAAATTGCAGCCCCTCAAGAACTCATACTTTTAAATAACATCCTTAATGTAGGTTCTGATAATCCAGATGACTTAGGAGATCGTGCTTTGATTACTGGTAACGGAACTGATGTACCCATCCATCTTGACTATGTAAATCAAGGTACAGCAATTGCAACCTCTCCCAAGATGAATTTGAACAGCTACGACTACCCTGTTATCAAAATGGATGCTTGGTATAGGCATCATGGTTATGCAGAGCATGGTCAATATACAGTTGAAGTAAAACTTTTAAGAGGTGATGAAGAAAGAATAGTGATGAGTTTTGACCAGACAGATACTACCTGGGTGCAAAGGGTTTTCAATCCTAAAGATTATTTCTGGGACCTGACGGATGTACAAGTTTCCTTTCCAGTCTTTAACGATGTAGAAGGGATTTTCACAGAACTTGCCATTGACGTTTTTGAGGTAGTGGAAGGTGAACCATCTGGAATTCAGAGTATTGAAAAAACAGATCTATTAATTTATCCAAATCCAACAACAGACCTAGTCTCTGTCAGTTTAGAATCTTTAGATTTTGACAAATATTTATTGACTGATGTGAATGGTAAAGTTGTGCGCTCAAGGCAAATTTCTAATCTTAATTTTGAAATCAATACTTCTTCCCTTTTACCGGGAGTATATTTCCTTCAATTGAGCAGTGATGAAAAAATGAGTCAAGCACATCGATTGATTAAGCAATGATTGATGTTGGATGTTGGATGATTGATGTTGGATGTTGGATGTTGGATGTTTGATGTTTGAAATCGTCTAAAGTCAAATATCTAAAGTCAAAATTTGATGTTTGTTTTAAAAAAATAAAACTAAGTAAGTGGAATTGAATGACTTATGGATTGGTGATTTATTAAGAATCAAGTCTTCTGGAAAGATTGGTAAGTTTGAAGGTGTCAATAAAGAAGGAAAGGCTCGAATCAAAGTTCAGGATAAAATTCTATTGGTAGTTGCAGAAAAGCTTGAAGTTGTGAGTGAAAAAGAACTTGCCAAGAGTCTCAACAAACACAAAGAGGAATTTGAAGAAAGAACACGACAAGGAAAGGTTGATTTCAGTCCCAATTACCATTCTGAAGCTTATAGCATTGATCTACATATAGAAACACTCAACCCTTCCCTACAGACTAATAGAGCTGAACGTATCTTTGATTTTCAGATGAAAGCATTTGAATCTTATCTACGGAAGTCAATTAAGGAAAAGAAAGCTAGTATTCGTGTCATTCATGGGAAAGGTACTGGGGTATTAAAAGCAGAAATAGAAAGTATCTTAAAATTTCACCCTAAGGTGTTTCAGACCTTCCCTATTCACGATGGTGGTGGTATTGAGATATTGTTTTCTCAAGGATAGTTTTTTTGGAGACTCCAGAATTCCAGATGCCAGACTTCCAGACTCTTACGATCTTCTCTTGTCTAAAATTCTGACATCTGACATCTAACCACTGACCTCTACAACCTACCCTCCGCTTACAAGAGCTAGAATCTCTTTGCCGAAACTTTCTAATTTCTTTTGACCGATTCCATT